>CANGMO010000309.1 GCA_947454295.1 Verrucomicrobiota bacterium
GACTTCACCACCAGAGGGGCGTCGTCCTCGTGGGATCCGGCGGCATCGAAATCGCCGGATGGAGCCGATTCAGCGGAAGCCTCGACGGATTCCGTTTCAGCCTCGGAGGCCGGCTCGGGAGTGGCGGCTGCGGCAGCTGCGGCAGCCGCAGCGGCGGCTGCGGCTTCGCGCTTGGCGGCTGCGGCAGACTTCGCCTTGGGGGCGGGGGCAGCGGGCGCGGCGGCAGGCACCTCGTTCAACGGCAATTCCTCGGCCACCTCGGCGGTGGCCTTCTTCTTGGTCACCCGCGGCTTCTTGGCGGCGGGATCTTTCGGGGGGCGGGGCATAACGGCAAAAGTGTGATGATGTTCACACGCACGGGATTCGACTCACCATGCTCTTTGATCGGATATCGAGACGCGCGTGGCGTTGATCAGCGGCCGACCAGGGGGAGAGCGGGGGGGGATGACCTCAACCAAGTTGAGGACCCGAACGTGCTGCGGGTTGAAAATGACGCGAGAAGGAACCCGCGCAAGGGCATTTTTGCGGGTTTCTGTGACAAACCGTTTGGCGTAGGGAAACTCGGGCTTCGCCCGAAATTCCTAGGACGCCAGCGGGAATCGGCTGGTAAGCGCACGCACGCGGGTGCGCACCGACGCGGCCACCTCGGCATCGCCGGGCTTGGCGAGCACCTCAGCGATGAAGTCGGCGATCTGCGCCATTTCGGGCTCGCGCATGCCGCGCGTGGTCACGGCCGGAGTTCCGAGTCGGACCCCCGACGCCTCGAAGGGCGAACGAGTCTCGAAGGGAATCGTGTTCTTGTTCGTCGTGATTCCCGCCTCGTCGAGTGCGAGCTGGCACTGCTTGCCGGTGAGTCCGCGACTGCCGACGTCCACGAGCATCAGGTGATTCTCGGTGCCGCCAGACACCAGACGATATCCGTTGCGCTGCATGCCGGCCGCGAGGGCGGCGGCGTTGCGAACGATTTGTTCCTGATACGCCTTGAATCCGGGCTGCAGCGCCTCGTGGAAGCACACCGCCTTGGCGGCGATGACATGCATCAGCGGGCCGCCCTGGATGCCCGGGAACACCTGCGAATCAATTGCCTTGGCGTATTTCTCCGGGCACAGGATGAGTCCGCCGCGCGGGCCACGCAGCGTCTTGTGCGTGGTGGTGGTAACGAAGTCGGCGTAAGGAACCGGGCTCGGATGGACACCCGCGGCCACCAGGCCGGCGATGTGCGCGATGTCGGCGAGCAGCAGGGCGCCGACCTCCTTCGCGATCTCGCCCATGCGCTTGAAATCAATCACGCGCGGGTACGCGGAGGCGCCGACGGTGATCATCTTCGGCTGGCTGGCGCGCGCGGCCTCCGCGAGCTTGTCGTAGTCGATCAGCTCGTTGTCCTGTCGCACGCCGTAGTGGACGATCTCGAAGAACTTGCCGGAGAAGTTGGCCTTGTTGCCGTGGGTGAGGTGGCCGCCATGGGACAGGTCCATGGTCAGCAGCTTGTCACCCGGCTTCAGCATGGCGAAGTAGACGGCCATGTTGGCGCCTGATCCGGAATGCGGCTGCACGTTGGCGTGCTCGGCACCGAAGAGCTGCTTGGCGCGGTCGATGGCCAGCTGCTCCGCGACATCCACGTGCTCGCAGCCACCGTACCAGCGGCGCTTCGGATAGCCCTCGGCGTACTTGTTGGTCAGCAGGCTGCCCTGGGCCTCCATCACCGCGGGACTCGTGAAATTCTCGGAGGCGATCAGCTCGATGTTCTCCTGTTGCCGCAGGCGTTCGCGGGAGATGACTTCGGCAATGGCGGGATCGACGGAGAGGAGTTTGGAGGACATTTCGGATTCGAGTTTCAGGATGCGACGCTCGTGGCGTCCGCCGGCAAAAGCCGTGTGAAGGAAAGCGTGGAGGATGCCGGCGGCCAGCTCGGGTGTCACGAATTTGGCCCCGAGACAGAGAACGTTGGCGTCGTTGTGCTCGCGGCAAAGGCCCGCGCCTTCCACCGTGTGCACCACGGCGGCCCGGATGCCGTGCACCTTGTTGGCGGCGATGCTGATGCCCACCCCGGTGGAGCAGCACAGAATGCCGAAATCCACGTCGCCAGCAACCAGGTGCCGTGCCACCGCCTGCGCGTAGTCAGGATAGTCGGTGGACTCCGTTGAATGGGTGCCGCAGTCAATGAAGGGAACGCCCAGCGCGTCGAGCACCGGCTTCAGCGCCTCCTTGAGAGCGAAGCCGGCATGATCGGAACCCAGCGCCACGCGGGGGATGAGGTCGGCATCGACTTCGGGCTCGGGCTCCTGTTGCACGAAGCGGAGAAGTCCCGGAAGACCCGCCGCGATTTGATCGCGGCATTCCACGTAGCCGTCCAGCGGGCCGCCAATTGGATCGGCGATGTCGCGATCCATGGGGTCGACCGAATCATCAAAATCACGGAGCAGGTGAATCTTTCCGGCGGCTTCCGGATAGAGGTAGATCAGGCCCTCCACATGGCTGCGTGTGAGACCGAAAATGAAATCCGCCTCCTTCACCAGCCGGCCGGTGGCCATCTGGGATCGGTGACCGGAAATGTCGAGGCCCACGTCGCGCATCACGCGCACCGAATGGGCACTGGCCACCTGGCCATTGATGGCCCCAATCCCCGCTGAAATCACGCGCCACCCGGGCTTCCCTTCAAGGGCACGACGAACGAGTCCCTCGGCCATGGGAGACCGACAGGTGTTGCCCGTGCAGACAAAGAGAAGCGTCTTCATTCCAATCCAGATCCGTTCGCGTGCCGGGGAAAGTGAAAGCCAAGTCGGTCAGGGTCAACCGCGGAGTGCCGGGGATCTTTCCCCGCCCGAAACCCGGGGCTCAATTCCCGCGAACTTCGAAGCAGGGCGAGGGAAAATGGAACGACCGGTCGCGCTGGAGCAGGCGTGTCACCGGTGAACAACTCGCCCTTCCGACCCGGGGCGGGGCGACGCATCTCCATTCAGCACGCCATTGGCCGTCCGAAGTGATTCGGCTAAGCGGAACCGGTTCAACCGCTTTCAGGAACGCATCCGTGCATCACGATTCGACGATGCGCGGGTGCTGTAATCGCCTGTAAAATCGGGCCTTTGGTGAACAACCCGGTGCACAACTGGTGCATATCATTCGCTTTCACCGCGCGGACTTCGTGGTATAACAGATACAGTTCATTGAAAGAACCGAGTCGGACGGCAGCGGACGAAAGAAAGCGGCGCGAGACTCGAAGATAATCCCAGGCGACTGGGGAAAGGCTGGGCGAGGCTGGTTCGCCTAGTTCCTCGGGAAAACACCGATAGGTGTTGGAAGGAGGCAGGATTCACCAGCTCCTCTGGCGGAGGTCGCGCTCCGTCAGTCACGCGATTCAGGAGCTGAGCGGCAAGGGGCGATTAGAAACCGTTCCGAGTCGGGTCAAGTATCCGGGTGGAGTTTCGACGTCCGGTGAATCGCGGTTACCCAGAGGGTAGATGGCTGCTACCGCGTACCAGCACGAGCACGGAAACACCGCAGGTGGTCTTCATGGACGACCTAAAACCATGCCCAACGGCATGACAAAGCGGGAATCCGGGCCGGGGAGGCCCCGCCGGGCAAGGCGAGGAAACCTTCCACAAGGTCGGCGATGCGACAAACCGCACCGCCGGCATGTCAACTGAACGCAGCCTGAGAGTTAAGAGGTCAGACCCGTCACCCCGGGCCAACGCACCGCCATGAGCGGTGGCCGACCTGGGGAGAAGCGGTTAAGACGCGGACGCAAGTGGCAACCGTGTCTTCACCTTGTCCGCACCCCGGCGCCGCAAACGCCGGAACGAAGCGGGCACAGAGGCCTCACTCAACAATCCGCCAGCCGTGAGGCGACGGACGGCCCTGCTGCGAGGCCGACAACTCCGCTTGCCGTGGAGAACAGCGTCGGGAAGCCGGCAGCCTTCGGGCGCCCAATGTCGGCGATGGGAAAGAGAGTGTGGCGAACTCCCACCCCCACTTTGGTCCCGGTTGGTCGAAAGACTGGCCGGGACCTTTGCTTTTTCGGAGTGCGGCGGGAAGCGAAGCGCCACGCCGCTTTTGAAACCGCGACCTCGGCCCCACACGATGAACTATCCTCGGCTGCTTTCACGCCACAGGCCGGCGCGAATCCAGTGACAGTTTTCCACCACGCCCGGACCCAAAGCGGGGTCGGCACTTCGCTCTGCCCCCGCACTCCGAAAGGTGAACTCCGTGACCCACCTCAGACGCCCGC
>CANGMO010000310.1 GCA_947454295.1 Verrucomicrobiota bacterium
AGGCATCGCCGACAATGAACACGACAATCAACCGGACGACGTTGCCGAAAACCGCGAGGGGCACCGAGGCGAGAATGATGATCGCCCGCGATGCCGTGGTCCGCAGGTGAAGATACGCGTGGACCAGCGAGATCAGCAGGATGACCGATGCGCTGCGAATGCCGCTGCACGCGGCAACGACGTCAAAATGGAATCCCGGCGAGGTGGCGGTGGGGGGCTGGAGCACCGTGGTGCCCTGGCGGACCAGTTTGAGTCCGAGCACGGCCTTGCAGAATCCCGCCGAAAGCGAGGTCGACAGCAGCCGCAGCGGAAAGGTGGCCGAGTTGGTGTAGGCATCCAGCGGCACCGCGAAAATCAGCAGAAACCAGGGGAAGGCGATCACCCGCAGAAATCGGGGCCCCCAAAGGGCCGACATGATTCCGGCGCCACCGAGGAGGAAGGCGATTCCGGAAATGCGAACCTGCTGGACCAGATAGGCCGCCACGTGCAGCAGCACGCCGATGGCAACCAGGGCGAGGCCCGGCAGCCAGACCCGCTTGGGTGCCGCGGCCAGGGCGTCGCGTTTGATCCAAAGCAGGATGCCGACCAGAAAGGGAATCAGCGGGCACAACTCATCGCCCGACTCGCCGACCGTGGCCAGCTGATACCACCCCGTCAGCCAGCCAAAGAACGAGGGCGAGTTGACGTAGCCAAAGCTGGAATTGCCGACGACGTGGAAAAACAGGCACCACACCCCAAACAGGACGGCGAACACCCCCAGGTGAGGGAATGGCGGCGAGCTGACTTTCTCGGAGGATGGGCCCATTGGGATCGTGACGCCGCTTCCCGAGTTGGAAAACGGATTGCCAAGCAGAGTCGTGCAGAATGCTGTCCGCAAGTCTTAGTTTGTCGGCCGGGTGGCGCCTGGTTGCGGGGTATGGGACGGCTTCCAATCCGGCGTGGTAAACACTTCATATCCCGCCGGAGAAAGGCCCAGTCGGACATACGCCCCGCGTGCACGGTGGTTCTCGTGCTCCATGTAAAGTCGGAGCCCGCAGACCCCGGCGTCCGCGCGTGCCAGCGCTTCCACATGCCGGAAGAGGGCGGTGAACACCCCGCGCGATCGGAACTCGGAATGCACGTAGACACTCTGGAGCCACCAGAACATGCCATTGCGCCAGTCGCTCCATTCAAACGTGTGCATCACCTGGCCAATGACGCGACCCTCGCATTCGGCAACGAAGTAACGCCCCTTCGATTCGTCGGCGAGCAGCGCGCGGATGCCATCGAGGACGATGGTGGGATCCAGCTTCAGGTTCTCCGTCTCCAGCGCGAGGGCGAGGTTGTAATCGCGCAGCACCTCGGCGTCGGCGGGACGCGCCGCACGGATGTGGATGTCGTGCATGGCGGGGCGTTGGCTCAGATCTGAAAGTCGACCGCCGTGCTGCGTTCCTGCTTGTTGATGACGCGGACGCGGATGTCCTCCATCAAGACCAGGCTCTGCGGAGGCACGCTGTGCATGAGGAAGACATTCGCACCCACCGTGCTCCCCGTGCCGATGACGGTGTCGCCGCCGACGATGGTGGCGTTGGCGTAAATTGTGACGTGATCCTGCAGGGTGGGATGGCGTTTTTGGCCGCGGAGCGCCTGGCCCGCGGCCAGCGATCGGGCAACCAGTCCCACACCCTGGTAGAGCTTCACATGCGCTCCAATTTCCGCCGTTTCGCCAATCACCGTGCCGGTGCAGTGGTCGACGAAGAAATGGGTGCCAATACGTGCGCCGGGATGGATATCCATGCCTGTGCGCCCGTGCGCCCATTCACTCATGATCCGCGGAATCAGCGGGACGCCGCGCTCGTGCAACACGTGGGCCAGTCGGTGAACCGCCACGGCTTCGATGAACGGGTAGGCCACGATGACCTCCTCGCGCGTGCGGGCCGCAGGGTCGCCCTGGAAGGCGGCATCCACGTCGGTTTGGAGGAGTTCCCGCACCGCGGGCAGCTGCTGAAGGAACTCGGCGGTGAGCGTGTGGGCGGCGTGGCGCGGATCCTTGGTCTGCGATTCCGGGCAGCCAAAGCAGTTGAGACTCTTGTAAAGCTCGTCCTCCAGACGCCCGGCAATGGAGTCGAGGAGGAGGGCCGTCTCCGCCTTCAATTCGGAGGAGTGGATGACGTGGTCGTCGAAGAACCCCGGAAACACCACGCGCAACAGATCACGCGTGATGTCCACCACGGCGCCCTTGGACGGCAGATTGACGCCGTCCAGATGGTTGATGCCGCCGTGCTGGCGGTAGCTGGCCAGCAGGGACTGGGTCAGCTCGGTGACGGAAAAATTCACGTGGCGGGGACTATCACGGTCCAACCCATGAAGTGCAACGGTGCACCGAGTGCTTCGGAACGCCGTCGTGGGCAGGGGCGGGGGATCAGCGCAGGAGCTTGAGCATTTCGTCGCGCCGCGCCTTGAATTCCGTTCCCGGGCGCCACTCGGGCCACCTGGACTCGTTGGAGACCCGGTCGGTCACCTCGAGCAGCAGCCGAAGGTCCTCCACCGCGCCGGAAAGATCCCAGTCGGGCTTCACCTCGTCGCTGACCTTGTGGTAGTCGCGCTCGGTGAATTCGTCATTTTTGCGGGTGCCGTAGTCCGCCGGTTTCCCGACGAATTCCACACCCGCCTTGAGGTACAGCGCAGGCACGCCCGCCTTCGCGAATTCGAAATGGTCGCTGCGGTAGAAGATGCCCTTCTCGGGGTTGGGCTCGGCGCGGACGGTGCGGCCCTGACGCGCCGCCACCGCCTGAACGTGGTCGTCGAGCGTGGAATTGCCGAGCCCCACGATGGCGATGTCGCGGGTGACGCCCCAGGTGTTCAGGCCGTCCATGTTGATCGCCGCCACGGTGCGGTCCAGCGGATGCACCGGATGTGCCGCGTAGTAGGCCGCCCCCAGCAGGCCCTGCTCCTCGCCCGTGACGGCAGCGAACAACAGACTCCGCCGCGGGGCCTTGGGCAGGCGGGCGAATCCGGTCGCGAGTTCCAGCAGACCGGCGGTGCCGATGGCGTTGTCGGCGGCGCCATTGAAGATGGTGTCCCCGCTGCGCGTGGGATCAATGCCAAGGTGATCCCAGTGCGCCGTGACCACCACCCACTCGTCGCGCAGCCGGCGGTCCGAACCGTCAAGACGGGCCAGCACGTTCTTGGATCGAATGTGTCGGAGCGTGTTGGTCACGACCACATCCGCCCGGATTCCCAGCGGGATCGGCTTGAAGTCGCGCTGCAGCGCCTGGCGCTTGGCTTGTTCGTAGCTGGTGCCGACCGAGGTCAGCAGTTTTTGGGCACGCTCCAGGCTCAGCCATCCCGCCATCTGCAGCTGCGGACCGGCGGGTCCTTCGAGATCAAACCGCTCGCGTCCCCATGAGTTCACCACAACAAACCACGGATACGCCGCCGGCTGGGTTTCGTGGATGATCAGCGCCCCCACGGCGCCGCGCGCGGCGGCGATCTCGTATTTGTAGGTCCAGCGGCCGTAGTAGGTCATGGCCTTCCCGCGGAACATCGCGTCGTCCAGCCGCGACGGATCCTTGGGATCGGGCAATGGTGGATCATTGATGAGCATCACTACGATTTTTCCACGGACATCCACGCCCTTGAAGTCATCCCAGTTGTATTCCGGCGCCACGACCCCGTAACCGACAAACACCAGTTCCGCATCCTGAACGGACACGGACCCACGCTGGATTGGCGACCAGGAGACGAAGTCCTGGGGAAACACCAGCGATTCGCTGCGGCCAGCATGCTTCAGCGAGAGCCGGGTCTCGGATTTCACGCCCACCATTGGCACCTCCTGTACCCAGGACCCGTTGGTGCCGCCGGGCTTGAGACCCAGGGCGCGAAATTGGTCGATGAGCCAGGACGTCGTGCGCTCCTCCCCGCGCGTTCCGGGGCCGCGTCCCTCGAAGTAGTCCGAGGCCAGGGTGGCGGTGCGGGCGAGCAGGCTGTTGGTGGAAATGGCGCCCGTCCCGGCAGCCAGGTCACGCGGCGCCGCGTGCACTGGAAGACGATGGATCCCAGAGCAGATTGCCAGGAGGCAAAGGCAGGATTTCAGCCAACGAATCATGCGGCAGCGTCACCCGAGTCCAAGCCCGGCGCAACCAGACTCCCGCCGCGCCGCTGGGGTTTTTGCCAAGGAGGGTCAGAACATTTTTCGAGCTCGTGGAATGCGGGTGGCTTCGGAGGCGTCCGACCAGG
>CANGMO010000311.1 GCA_947454295.1 Verrucomicrobiota bacterium
TCAGCGATTCCTCAAGGAAGCGCCGGTTGAAGTCGCGCATCCGGAGACTCGAGTCGCGCACGATGGACGCGGCGAGCAATGGCGAGTTGGACAGCAGTTCCAGCACCGTGTTGATGGGCAGGAAGTGCAGCACCGTGGGCGTCAGCGCCGTCGCGGTGGCGGATCGCTGCAGGCCGTCGAAGATGGCCATTTCGCCGAAGTAGTTGCCGGCCTCCATGCGCGACAACACATGCGTCCGGTTGGGGGCCGAGGCGGCGGAGATCTGCACCACACCCTCGCCGATGACGTACAGGCCATCGCCCTTCTGCCCCTCGACAAAGATCACGTCACCGGGGGCATAGCGGCGCACCTCCGAGGTTTTGTGGACGAACTCGAACTGCTCGGGCCTGAGGTGCCGGCAGAAGCGGGACTCGGCGAGTGGCACGACAAGCGGTTGGTTCCCCGCGGCGGCGTGGGAATCGGGAAGAAGCGGGGAGCTGGAATTCACAGGAGCAGGCGCTGGGGATCGAGAAGGTGCTTCATCCATGGAACGTCGCGCCCGAGCGATGGGCAACCGATTTCCAAGCCGACCGGGTTTCTGCTTGCCTTCCCCGTGCTCCCGTTGTTTTTGGAGGGCGTTCTTTGAACCCGCCGGCGTTCACCGCCGGCATCGTTTCAAAACATCCATGGAAGTGCGGGAACCCCGTGAGAATCGGGGACGGTAGCGCCACTGTATCGGGACACAAACCCCCTGGTCGCAAGACAGCCACTGGGCCGAAAGGCCTGGGAAGGCGGGGGCGAGGAATCAGGCCCGGAGTCAGGATATCGCGCCAGGGATGCTCGTCACGGTCAGGGTCCACCCGGATTCCTGGCCGGCTTCGCCGCCCAGCGAAGGATGAGGCCTGCAGGGCACGCGATTCGTGCCCTGGTTCGTGAATGTCATGCGCCTTCATTCTCGGTCGGACGGGGAGGGAGGCGCTTTGTGTTTTTCGGGACGCCACTTCGGCGCCCGGCACCGCGCCCTTCGCCCCGATCCCGGTCTCAAGACCACCGCCCAACCGGCCTGAACACCCGGATGGGTTGCCATCAGACCGAGATCAGCCATGAAGTTCCATCAGTTCGTCGTGTCCGTCATCGCCGCGTCGACCGTCCTCCCTTTGCCCGGAGGCGTCGCGCGCGCCCAGACTCCCAATCCGTACGCCGCTGCCGTGACCGCCTACACCGCGGGCACCGGCGTAGCCGCCAAATACACCAATCCCAACGCCGCGCTCGGCGAGCCCAGCCGCGTGACGCCCGGGGACTTCGGCGGTCCCGTGGATCCCTTCAGCGCGCCTTATCTGGATTCCCAACTGGTAGGCCTCGGGGTCGGCGGTTCGCTGACCCTCCGATTCGATTCGCCAATTCGCAATGATCCGGCCCATCCGTACGGCCTCGACTTCCAGGTCTTCGGAAGCTCGTTCTTTGTGGTCACCAACGGACTCGACGCGAACTTCAACTACATCGGGACCCCGGCCACGGACGGCAGCGTGTTCGGCGATGGTGCGGCCCAAACCCGAGTGTCGGTGAGCGCCGACGGGGTGACCTTCTTCACGCTCAACCCTGCCCTCGCGCCCCAGATCAAGGCGTTGTTCCCGACGGATGGCGCCGGTGATTTTGGAGCGCCGGTGAACCCCGCGCTCAAGTCCGCCGACTTCGCCGGCCTCACGCTGGCTGGCGTGCGCGCCCTCTACTCCAGCTCGGGAGGAGGCGCTGGATTCGATCTCGCCTGGGCCCAGGATTCCGGCGGTCACGCCGTTTCGGTCGACCAGGCCGCGTTTGTGCGCATCGACGTGCTGCAGGGAAAGACCGAAATCGACGGCGTCTCGCTGGTCCGACCCTACACCGCGGTGCCTGAACCGGGCGCATGGGCGCTGGCCTTCATTGGTGGGCTACTCGTGATGGCAGGTCATCGGAGTGATCGCCGCTGAGCGCTCGGCTGTAACCTGGCTCTCCCCGTGATTCCCGCCTCCCCCCTTCCTCCCGCACCGGGCTGTGCCTCAGCCGCCCGGTGCGGTGGGTGTGGCGCGCCAAATCATTGCCGGCGCGTCGAAGCCGACCAGGAAGCAGGCGCCTGCTGGTGCGGTGCATGGATTCCCGCCGGCTCCCAACCGGGTTGCAACTCCTGCCTCTGCGCCACGTGTCTTTCGACCGGTCGGTCGCTTCCAATCCCGACGTCCGCGGACGAGCCGGATGGCTATGTCGATCCGGCGACTGGATTTTGGGTGTTCAGCCGGGGCTACCATCTTCGCCGGGGCTCCTGCTGCGGGAATGGATGCCGTCATTGTCCATGGCCCGACGGAGAATCGAATCGCGGATCCGCCTCCAGGCTGTCTCAGATCCTGCCGTTGTGGGTGGCCCTGCTGCTGGCTGGGTTCCTAGCCACGGCGATCCCAACCCCGGCGTGGTGCATGGTCCAAGTCGAGGAATTCGACCAGGACCCCGCCCAGCACGGATGGCAGGCCATTGGGGCAGCCGACCTGTTCCGCTGGGAACCAAATCCGGGGGCACTTCGAATCCACTGGGACTCCTCGCGGTCGAACAGTTTCTTTGTCCTACCCCTGGGCGTTACCCTCGCCACCACAGAACCGTTCTCGTTCGAATTCGAACTCACCATGGAATCCGTTGGACCGCGCGTTGCCGAGCGGCCCTCGATCCTTCAAGTCGCCGCCGGCCTGGTGCGCCGCGACCTGCTGCCCGACGGCATGCCCGCCCGCCTGGCAGGTTCGGCGAGGAACCTGGTGGAATGGGACTGGTTTCCCTCCAGCGACATTCCCGGGTTTGGCGGAAGTCCCGATGTGATTTCACCCGCAGTGTTCGGCGACACCGGATCGCGGGCCTTCAGCTTCGACAACTTTTTCAATCCCGGTGACGGGGCAACGTGGCGCGTACGGATGACCAACGATCCGGTTCACCGCGTTGTGGAAACCCGACTCTGGCGCAATGGCGTCGAGCAAGCCCCGGTAAACCCCGTACGATTGCCTGCAGCGTTTGGCGAAGCGCTCGTGGACTCCTTCGCCATCATCAGTTGGAGCGAATCCGGCACCCGGCTCGATTCCCTGGACGCGGTAGGCCATTTGGATCACCTCCGTCTGCAGTTTCCCGATCCACCGCTCGGAGTGGTCACCATGCCCTCTCCAGGAGTCGTGGCCTTCGCTGGCGCCAGCGGGTGGACCTTCACCCTGATGGCGAGCGGGGATTTGATTCACTGGTCAGAGGTCACCTCCGCGCCCGGGGCCGGCGGTGCGATGCAGCTCATTGATCCGCGGGATGGCGTCTACGCCGCGCAGTTCTACCGGGTGCGTGCCGATCGCTGAACCCTCGTCATCATGGACGCCAGCCCTCCAACAGTCCCCAGCGCCCGCCATTCCCCATGGCGGGATGCGTTCACGTTGGTGGAATTACTGGTGGTCTTGGCGGTGATCGCACTGCTGGCGGGCCTGCTCCTGCCCGCACTCGCGCGGGCTCGCGCGGCCGCCGACGGCGCCCGCTGCGTCGCCAATCTCCACCAGACCGCGCTCGCGGCGCAGATGTACTGGGACGAACACGGCGGCGTGGCCTTCAGCGAACGGTCGGTGCGAACCAACGGCGGGTGGCGGTATTGGTTTGGCTGGTTGCAGGATGGCGCGGAGGGAGACCGCGAGTTCGACGCCACCCAGGGGGCGCTATGGCCCTACTTCCAAGGGCGCGGCGTCGAGGTGTGTCCGTCCTTAAACCGTGCCTCTCCGTTGTTCAAGGCGAAGGCCCGTGGGGCAGCCTATGGATACGCGTACAATCAGCTGCTCGGACCGAGGGGATTGCCCGGACGCGCGCTGTCATCGGTGCTACGACCTGCCGGGCTGGCGGTATTCGCCGATGGTGGACAGGTGAATGACTTCCAGGAGCCGGCCTCCGCGGAGCATCCCATGTTGGAGGAATTCTACTACTTCGACACCAACACCGTTTCCGCCACCGTGCACTTTCGGCATCACGGACGGGCCCAGGCGGTTTTTGCCGACGGCCATGTCGGCACCGAGCGCGCGGATACCGGATCCGAGGATCGGCGGGTGGCCGGACAGATCTGCGGCCGACTGCGTGCCGAGGTGGTGATTCCCTAGCGGATCGCCTCAGAGCAATCGCGCGATATAAACCGAGAGCCAGGAGAGCAGCAGGGCCACTCCCGCAGCGGCGGCGAGAAGCAGGGCGAGTCCACCCCACCA
>CANGMO010000312.1 GCA_947454295.1 Verrucomicrobiota bacterium
ATCCGGAGCCGGTGAGGAACTGGAAGGCGGCCTGCAACAGGAACCAGCGATGCCGGTTCGATTGTTCCAGATCCTGCACCGTGGTCCGCCGTCCCTGTTCCAGCACCTGCTGACGCAACAGGATTCGCGACATTGCCCCGGCGGGCCGCGCGTCCAGGGCTGCGGCTGCGGCGGCGGTCAACGCCTGTCGGAGCGCCGCATCAATCACCGCGTCGGCGTCGCGCCCGGAGAGAGTGGCGAGGGGAATGGATTCCAATGCCGCGAGCGCGTGCACTCCGCGAAGAAGGCGGTGTCCCACCGGTGCATCGGTGGCGGCCAGCAGGGCGTCAAGACGGCGCAGCACTCGATGGAACTCCGGCCAGTCATTGGGCCGTCCGGCGATCACCGCGGGGGCGGGAACGGAAGCCGGCATGCCCTGGAGGGCAGAGGGGGCGACGTGACGAAGCGGTTCAAGCTGGGCGGAAAGAGCGGTCCCGCGATTGTGAACCGCGGAAGGGCAATCAAAGCGGACCCCCACGGCAATGCGTGGGCCGGCGGGATGAAAGGTCAGCGGATACAGCCGGCAGGCGAGCGGCTTGGCGGGTTCTCCGAAACGCGCATGGATGCGGCACCGACCTTCGACTGTGAGGAACACGCAAGCTCCGTCCGCCTGATGTCCGAGTCGAAATCCACGACCGTGCGGCACCAGCATCGAGTCCGGATCCACCCCATCTGCCTTCGTCCACTTCTGATCGAGAATCCGTTGCCGGTCCGCCGCATCCACGGGGATGAGCAGTCCACCGCGACAGCACTTCGAGCATCCGTGGCAGCTCCAGTTTTGGCCGGAGGGCGCTTCGAGTGCGGGGAGTTTCATGACGGACGAAGACTGAAGTCCAAGGTCCAAAGTCCAAAGTCCAAAGTCGGGTTTTGAGGTTCAACAGTCGCGGGGAAATCCGCATGCTCGCAACGATGCAACTGGGACGGTGGACTCGCTCGATTTTTGCGATGTGGCTTGGGACGCTGCTGGGCATGGCTGCGGATCAAAAGGTGGAGGTGGCGCCGGGATTGACCGGTGCCTGGAATCGTCCGACGTCCGGATGGGACGGCCGCACGGTCCTCCTGTTCCACGGCCTCGCGCAGGACATGGATGAAGTGGGCGACCTCCACAAGAAGCTCGCGGCGCGGCTTGCTGAGCGCGGCGTCGCCAGCCTGCGGGTCAACTTCCGGGGGGAAGGAGACCGGGGCCGGACCAACATCGAATCCACCTTCACCACCCGGCTCGCCGACGCGGTGTCGGCCCGTGCGTTTGTCCTGCGACAGGAAGGGGCCCGTGCCGACCGACTCGGCGTGGTGGGCTTCAGCCTGGGTTCCGCCACGGCCATCGAAACCGGTGGACGCCACCCCGACTGGTTTCGAACCCTGGTGTTGTGGTCCAGCCCGAGCGGAAAGGTCTTCGACTACCTCATGACCCGTCCGGACGCGCAGGCCGCGATGCGTGACGGTGTGGGCTGTGACAACGTTCCCGGATGGAAGCCGGTGTACACCAGGCGGGAGTTCTACGAGAGCTTCCGCGGGTTCGATCTCGACCAGTCCCTCGCCCGCTTTCCGGGGCCGGTGCTTTCGATCCGTGGCTCCGAGGATTTTCTTCCACGGCGCGACGTTGAGATGCTGAATGCCGCGCCCGGCCGCCCGCGCGAAGCGGTACTGCTTGGGGGTGCCGACCACATCTTCCACGTGTTCCAGCCCGAGCTGGGCTACGAACAACGCGTGCTCGACCTCACCGAATCCTGGCTGCTCAAGCACCTCTGAGGGGATGTGTTTCATTCGTAGCTTCCAATTCATCCCATGAAACGACGTTCGTTCCTGACTCGGTCTGCCGCGGTGGTGGTGGGGTTCCCGTGGATTGTCCGCGGGGCTGCGAGTGGCGAGGTGCTGGGGCACGGAGCGTTCCGATATCGCGTGGTGCCGGGCTGGGGGCAGTTGGGCGAACCGACGCCGGTAGACAACTGCCACGGCATTGTTTGCGATCAGGCTGGAAACGTCCTGCTGCTCACCGACGAGACGAAGAACAACGTCATCGTCTATGACCCGCAGGGACGCCTGCTGCACAAGTGGGGCACCGCCTACCCCGGGGCGCACGGCTTGTCGTTGGTGCAGGAGGGCGGACGCGAGGTGCTGTACTTCACCGATTTGAAGCGGCACCGCGTGTTCAAGGCGACTCTTTCAGGCGAGTTGCTGGGGGAATGGGGCTGGCCCGAGAAGACCGGCAAGTACTCCAAGGAAGACGACTACCGACCTTCTTGGACGCTGCATCTGCCCGATGGCGGATTCTTCGTCCTCGATGGTTACGGACGGGACTACATCACCCGTCACCGCGCGGATGGATCCTTCGACTCGATCTTCGGCGGTCAGGAGGGAGGCATTACGCACTGGGGACCGCACGGCGGCATGGTGGACCTCGATGCGTCGGGCCAACCGACGCTGCTGATTGCCATGAGCGACCAGCAATACCTGCTGCGCCTGGACCTGCAGGGCAGGGCGCTGGGGCGGGTGCCGCTGCCCGGGGGAAATCCGCGGCAGATTCGTAAATCCGGCCGCGACTATTTCGTGGCCCACCTGGCGGACAACTGGCCCGCGGATCGCAATAGCCGCGGATTCCTCTCGGTGCTCGATGAGCACCTGCGCGTAGTGTCGAACGTCGGGGGCACCCCGCCGGAATACGACGGCGCCGGGGTGTTGCGTCCGATGAAGCACGTGGGTGAGGTGTTTCTTCATCCGCACGATCTTGCCGTGGGGCGCGATGGCAGCCTGTACGTGGCGCAGTTCGCTTCAGGTAAGACGTATCCCATCAAGCTGGAACGCGTGTAGCGCTTTCGGGAGAACCCTTCCCCGAAACCGGGCGGCGCGGGGGTGTGCCGTGCCTTGATTCCGATTGCGGGCCGGGCACTATCGCCGGGTCGAAAGGAGTATGCGCTTCCCCATCTGTTTGTTGCTCGCCGGGTTGATCCTGTTTGTTCAGGGGCTCGCGGCATCCATTGTGGATCCGACGTTTCGGGCAGGCGTGACGCCGGTGCTCCGGGGCGCCGATGGACTCGTCACCGCCATCGAGCGACAGCCCGATGGGAAACTGGTCATCGCCGGGGATTTTCAACGCGTTCAGGGAACGCTGCGACACGGCATCGCGCGATTGCTGGAGGACGGATCCCTCGATCCCACCTTCGAGGCGTCATCCGGTCCAGATGGGGTGATCCGCTGTGTGGCCATTTTGGAGGACGGACGCCTGCTGGTTGGCGGTGACTTCCGGCAGTGGAACGGAGCCGCGGTCCCGGGGCATTTGGTGCGATTGAATGCCGATGGGAGCCGCGATCTGAGCCTGGCAGCCGGACCGGAGTGGACGGGGACGATTCGACAGATCCTGCGCCGGCCCGATCATCGCGTGCTGGTTCTTGAGACCCGCGGGACCGGGGCGGAATCGAAACCGGCGATGGAGCTGCTGTCGGTGGATGGCATCGTCGATCCCGGGTTTGCGCCGACGATCTCGGACGGGGGCTCGCTGAACCGGATGGCCGCAATCCCGGACGGGGGAGTGCTCGTCGTGGGACGATTTCAGAGTTTCCAGGGACTGCCGCTGACCAATCTTGCCCGATTGAACCCGGACGGCTCTGTCGATCCGGAATACCGCATTCCCAAGGTGGAGTCGGCCTATGAACTGAACGTGGCGACGGCTGGACCGAACGGACGAATCGCCGTTGGTGGGACGGTCACCAATTTGAATGCGGAGGCGTTCCTTGCGTTTGCCGGAACGCCATCCTCCGAAGTCGAGTCGTTCCTTGCGGGAAGCAAGCGGGCGACCTATGGGCCGGTGTTCCAACTGGCATTTGATTCCCGCACCAATCTGCTGATAGGCAACCAATGGGCCGTCCCGTTGCGCGCCTCCTTCGGTGGGTTCCTTCTGATGGGCTCGGACGGTCGGGTTGCCAGCCCTGTGGGGAGCGTCACCGCTTCGGAAGCGCAGCCCGTTGCGTTGCCCGGCGGGGGATTTGTATCGGCCATCTCCGGGGCCATGTACTCGGGCACGGATCGCTGGAATGGCATCGCACGACTGGGGGAGGATGGAGCCTGGGATTCCAAGTTCCCGCCGGGCGATCCGGTGGCGGGTCCGCCTTCGTACTCTGTAAGGGAGTTGGGCCGGCTCGCAGATGGTCGGCTGGTGTTCGCCGGA
>CANGMO010000313.1 GCA_947454295.1 Verrucomicrobiota bacterium
CAATCCCCTGTTGCCGGATGGCACCGACGTCCTCGTGACCCTTTCGCTGGCGGTGCAGGAACAGTTGACGGCATCGGCCAGCGCTCCCTCGTTTGGAGGCAATGGTGCCCAGTCTGATATTTTGGTCACCCTGTCCATCAACGGTCCCGGCGGTTCGCTCGGAAACATTCAGTTCTCGGATTCGACCGTGGCGTCTCCGGTGTACCAGTATTTCCGGGCACCGAGTGACTCGGGCTTTGGATCCAGTGCGACCTTCACGCTGAAGCTGGGGGTTCAGTATGACATCGCCGGGGTGATGACTGGATCCGCCTCGGCGAGCGCGCACGCCATCGAGGGACACAGTCCCACCGAAACGGCCGCCGCGGGGCTGGATGCCGGCCACACGGCGTTGTTTTCGGTGGTTCCTCAGACCCCGGGTACCGCACTGGTCTCCAACAGCGGCGGATCCTATCAAGCGGTTCCCGAACCGCGCGCGTGGACCCTCATGGCAGGCGTGGGATTGGTGGCCTGGGCGGGATGCCGGCGTTGGCGGCAGCCTAAGGCTTCGAGGTGACCGGGAGGGCTGGGTGCTGCCGGTTCCAAGGGGTGGCGTCCTGGTAGGCTTTCGCCACGGCCAGAATCTCCGATTCCCCATACAACGCACCGGTGAAGGTCAGGCTGGTATCGGATGCCTTCGACGGGTCTGCCGACGGAACGACGACCGAAGGGTGTCCTGAAAAATTGCTGTGAACCAACATTGGGCCCTCAAACGGAGGCGCGACTAGGACATCGATTTCTCGGAACAGCTGGGTCAGGTCGGCGATGAGTCGCGTGCGAATCCGATTTGCCTGGAGGTAGTCCACCGCACTGATGAAGCGCGCGCTGCGGAATTCGTTGGGCCAGGCGCCGTCACCTTGCTGAACCAGCAGTCGGTCTTGGTGGGAACGGGTCAACTCATCGAACGAAGCAGCCGCCTCGGCGTTGAGAATGAGAAAGAGCGCGTCGTTGGGGTACTTCGGAAGCGTGACGGGAGTGAGCCGTACACCGAGTCCACGAAGGGTTTCGAGCGCGGCGGACCGGCTCGCGTATTCGGGCCCTGCCTTTGAAAAGTGATTCGTGACGTAGCCCACCCGCAGCGACTTGAGCGGTCGTTTGCTGGGATACGCAAAGCCGGCATCCACCACGGTGCGGTCGGTTCCACCCGGTCCCCGGATTGCATCGAAGACCAACGCGCAATCCTCCACGGTTCGTGCGATCGGGCCCAGCTTGTCCATCGATGCGCAGAGTGTCATGGCCCCGGTGCGACTGACCCGACCGAAGCTTGGCCGGAGTCCGGTCACGCCGCACCGTGTTGACGGCGAGACAATGGAGCCCAGGGTTTCTGATCCGATGGCAAAGGGCACCAGGCCCGCGGCGACTGCGGATGCGGATCCGGCGGAGGAGCCGCTTGATCCCTGCTCGGGTTTCCAAGGATTTCGGGTGATGCCTCCGAACCACACATCGCCCATGGCGAGTTCGCCCAGACTGAGTTTGGCCACCAGAACCGCGCCCGCCGCGTCGAGCTTTTGGATCACCGTGGCATCGGTTTCGGGAATCCGGTTGGTGTTGAGGGAGACGCCCCACGTGGTGGGAATGCCGCGGGTATCCAGCAGATCCTTGGCCCCATACGGAATGCCATGAAGCGGCCCGCGCCAGTGTCCGGCGCGAATCTCCGCGTCCGCCCGCCTCGCGGCCTCGAGGGCGCGGGACTCAGTGAGCGTGACGACGCAGTGGAGCGCGGGACCGTACTGTTTCAGGCGCTTCAACGACAGCTGGGTGAGCTCCTCCGAAGTGATCAGCCGCGACCGGAGCAGGGCGGCCAGTTCACCGACGGACATCCACGCGAGTTCGTCTGTATTCGCCGGACGCCGGATGGATTTGGGAGGGGACCATCGGAGGTGGCCGACGGTTGGAGGCATGATGAATCCGGGCGGCCTTGGATCGAACTGAAGCGCCGAATCGAGGGAATTGGGAAACGCGGATTGGCGCAGCCGTTCGAGGGCTTTCAGACGTTGCTCAAGCGAGGGGCGAACCTGCCCCTGCTCGGTAGGGGTTAACTCGATCCCATTGAGGCGTGCCGCCGCTCCGACCTGGCCATCGGACACCTGGCCCATGGCAGGGAGGACAGCGATGAGGCACAGACTCGTCAGCCACTTGACCCGCGAAGTTGCGATGCGGCGACCCGACAGATGATCAGTCATCACCGCAATCATCGGGACCGCCCTTCCATGGTGTCAAATACGCTCCCAGGGATTGAGAGGTCGATCTGGCCGAGGGCTCGGTTCAACCGATGTCGGGCGAACTGCTGGTGGGCCGCTGCGGAGTCGCGGCCTTCAGGGGAACGGCAGGGTGAAGTTGAAGCTGGGAACGGGGACGTTCCGGATGATGTCGATGTAGGTCTTTCCAGGGGTCACGGTGAGGTTGCCGCTGACCTGAAGGTCGGCCGTCGGAAAGGTCACCGTGTCCTGTTTGTAAACATTCGGGGGGCCTTCGTATTCGATGGTGATGCTGCCTCCAACCGTGGCTTTGATGGTGCGGCTCGGACCGTCGTAGGCGCCGGTCGCGTTCCAAGTGAGCCAGGCGTATGGATGTCCGGGGGTGCCGTTGAGTTTGAGACCAAATGCTTTCTTGTCGGTGGTGCCGCTGGTGCTTCCGGTGAATGACACCACGCTGGCGGTGCTGACCTTGGCGATGCCGGTGAATCCGAATTTCCCGAATGAGAGGGTGCCGGTGGCCTCGAATCCCGACTTGGTCAATTTCGCCGGCGCGCTGTAGGTGAGGGTTCGATCGCCGACAGTCAGGCTGCCGCTCGCCGAGGATTCCAGCGTGTAGTTGCCGCCGCTGGGGATGGTTCCGGCGACGTACACCAATCCCAGCGGAGTGGACACCGTTCCACCCAGGAGCGCGTTGACGGACCCGCTGGAAGTTCGGATGACCGACATGGCCGCTGTTCCCAGATTGAATCCGGTCAGCGGAATGAGGGCGCCCGAGGTTTGCACGCTCAGCGCTCCGGAGGGTTGCAGGATGCCGGTCAAATCGACCCCGCCGAGACCCGGGAACGCATAGCGAAGTCCGGCGTTCAGGCCGCTTCCACCCCCGGCGCGATAGTGGGTGAGCACCTGGAGCGGAGTGAGCGCCCTCGCGTAGAGGGCGACCTCGTCGATCTGCCCCTTGAAGTAGCGCCCGGTGGCCTGGGCGTTTTCGCCAATGCGCACCGCAAAGGTGTTTTGCGCCAGCGATTCCCGATAGGGTGTGAACGCCTCCAGGATGCCGTCGACGTAGAGGTACTTGGCCACGCCGTCGTACACGCCCACGAGATGGTGCCAACGGTTGTCGTCGATGATGCTGATCCCGGGCAGGCTCTGACTTCCGTTGGCAGCGATGGAGCTGGTCGTATCGAAGGCGACCTGTCGTGACGCGTTGTACCGGCTGAGACGCCAGCTGGAATCGCCCTTGGTGACCAGCGCCTCCCAGGGCTTGGACCACCCGGCCGTCTTGACCCAGGCTTCCACGGTGACCGCGGTTGAAATCGAGTCGAAGGCGGTCTTGTTGTTGATTTCAACGTAATCGTTGATGCCATCGAAGCCCGCCGAGCTGTTGGCATCTCCGGTGAGAGCTCCGGATTGACCCAGTGTCACGCCGCCGAAATAGGTTCCCGGAAGTCCCGGATTCAACGTGCCTGTTTTCTTGGAATCCGCCGCCGTGGTGCCGGTGGTTTCGCCGAGTCGCCAATAGCCCAGGGGTGCGTCCCCTTGGTCACCGGAAACCAAGGGCTCTCCGGTGAGGATCGTACGGTAGTTTCGCCCTTCATGACGCAGAACGAATTCGCCACTGGAAACCGGATAACCGAAGATATTCGTGCTGGAGGTGATGCGATTGGTGAGCGCCAGATCGCCGTTCGCTGCGACACTTCCGGACATGCCCAGAGTGCCCAAGCCGGCCACTGCCAGATTTCCGCCGACGGCCAGCGAGCCCGTGGTGGCGGTTCCGGTGAGTTGCAAGGTCAGATCGGTGACGCCAAAGCCCAGCAGGGTGCTTCCCGGGGCGTTGCCGGTGAGGGTTGCCACGCCACCGGGCGTGATGCCTCCAACCATTTTGGTGGGCACGAGCCCCGAGAAGGACAGGGTTCCGTCCACCAGCAGGGATGCAGGAGCCCCGGGGTTGGCGAAGAATTGCAGCCGGG
>CANGMO010000314.1 GCA_947454295.1 Verrucomicrobiota bacterium
ATCTAAGCTCACGGCGAAGACGGGCGCGCTCGCCCGCGCGTTTGCGTCGTCGACGGATCCGGGTTCGTGGATGTCGGAATTCTGGATGCGCGCCCTGGGCCGTCCGCCGACCGGGGCGGAGCGCGGCGCAGCGCTCAAGGCCTTTGAGTCGGTGCCGCGATCGGAGGCGCAACAGGTGGCCGAGGACCTCGGCTGGGCCGTTCTCTCCAGCCGCGAATTCCTATTCCAACACTGATCCCGACATGCGTGTTTCTCTTCGTTGGTTTTGGATCTGGAGCTGCTTGGCGGGGATGACGGCTGTGGCTGCGCCGTTGAACTACGACCGGGACGTGGCGCCGGTGTTCCGTGCCTATTGTGTCGGCTGCCACAACGACGCGGATCGGGAAGGGGAGTTCTCCCTGGAGACCTATGCGCATCTGCGCGCCGGTGGGGACAAGGGCGACCCCATTCGTCCGGGGCGACCGGACGAGTCGCTCTTGATCCGCCTGATCGAAGGCCACGCCAAGCCGGCGATGCCTCCCCGCGACGAGCCGCAGGTGCCGGAGGCGGAGCGCCTGCGTCTGCGCCAATGGGTGGTCGAGGGCGCACCCGCGCCTGCGTCGGATGTCTCAATCCTGTCGCGGTTGGTGGTGCCGGTGTCCGAGGCATCCCGCGTCACCCCCTCCACGGCACCCCGGCCGGTGACGGCCCTCGAGTTTGCACCCGATGGCTCGCTGCTCGCAGTCGGCACCTCGGGGAGGGTGGAGTTGAGAACGTCCCCGTCGCGAATGGTCCGACGTGCCCTTGAGGGAATTCCCGGGAAGGTGAATGCCGTCCACTTCAGTCCCGATGGCGGCACGCTGACCGTGGCCACTGGCATTCCGGGACTCCACGGAAAAATCCAACAGTGGGACGTTGCGACGCTGCGATTGAAGCGGCAGTTCGCGGGACACCGGGACGTGGTTCAGGATGTGGTGATCACCCCGGACGGCCGGTGGATGATTTCCGGCGGATACGACCGCAGTCTGCGTTTTTGGGACCTCGGCACCGGGCTGTGTGTCCGCACCAACACCGTGCACAATGGCCCGGTGTTCCGTCTCGCGGTTCATCCGGGAAGCGGCATCGTGGCGTCGGCCAGCGCCGATCAGACGGTGAAACTGTGGCGCCTTGCCGACGGCGCGCGGCTCGACACGCTCAATCAGCCGCAGGGGGAGTTGAGTGGCGTCGTGGTGACACCGGACGGTACGCAGATTCTCGCGGCCGGCGCGGACCGGCGCATTCACCAGTGGCGGCTCGTCTCGACCCGGGATCCCGCGGTCAACCCGCCGGTGGCCTCGCGGTTCGCCCATGAGGCTGCGATTCTCGCGCTGGCCCTCTCCCGCGACGGCCGCTGGCTCGCCTCGTCGGCGGCCGATCGGACGCTGAAGTTGTGGCGTCTGCCGGAACTGGAGGAGGTGCGCGCCTGGACCAATCAGCCCGATGTGGTTTCGGCCCTGGCCTTTGATCCGCGGCGGCCGCGGTTCGTTGCGGGACGCATGGATGGGTCGGTGGAGGCGATTGCGCTGCCGGCCGGTGGATCGCCACACGTCGCAGCCGCCGCAAAGACGGACCACGCCGCCATGCCGCTTCCCGGTCGTCCGGCGGCGGGCACTCGCGACGAGTCGGAACCGAACGATCGTCCCGCAGAGGCAATGCGCGTCGCCTGGCCCGTCGAAATCCGTGGCGCCATGAATCATGCCGGCGACGTGGACTGCTATCGAATCTCCGCGCGGGCTGGGGAAGCGGTCCTGATGGCCATCCACGCCGCGCAGAAGGGATCTCATCTCGACTCGCGTCTGGAGGTGCTGACCCCCGACGGCCGTCCCGTGCCGCGGGTTCGCCTGCAGGCGGTTCGCGATTCGTGGTTCACCTTTCGCGGAAAGGACTCCGAGACCGCCGACGATTTCCGCCTCCAGAATTGGGCGGAAATGGAATTGGACGAATACCTTTACGCCAACGGCGAGGTGGTGCGTTTGTGGCTCTATCCCCGTGGGCCGGATTCCGGATTCAAGGTCTATCCCGGGGAGGGACGGCGTCAGCCGGCATTTGGCACCACCGCGATGACCCATGCCCTCAACGAGCCATGCTACATCGTGCGCCCTCTGGCGCCGGGCGCCCGGGTCACGCCCAACGGACTTCCTGTGTTCCAGGTCAACTATGAGAACGACGACGACCCGTCGCGGCGGGCCGGCGGTGATTCGGTCCTGCAATTCGTGGCGCCGGCGGACGGGGACTTTGTGGTGCGGGTCACTGACGTGCGCGGCTTCGGCGGCGGAACGAATCACTTCTACACCCTCGCGATCCGCGAACCGCGGCCCGGGTTTTCGGTGAAGCTGGAGACGCCAGATCTGTCGGTGAGCCCGGGAAGCGGACGTGAACTGCGGTTTGTTGCCACGCGCGAGGAGGGCTTCGACGG
Source organism: Verrucomicrobiota bacterium (assembly GCA_947454295.1). Lineage (GTDB taxonomy): Bacteria > Verrucomicrobiota > Verrucomicrobiia > Limisphaerales > UBA9464 > CAIVQB01. Next base: position 2,435 of record CANGMO010000314.1, read on the forward strand.
GCCGATCCGGATCGACGTGGACCAGCTCCCGCCTGGATTCCGGGCCAGCACTCCGATCGAGATCGAGGCGGGACAGATCCGGGCAAGCGGTGTGCTGCAGGCGTCAACCAATGCACCGGCTCCCGATGCCGAAGCGCTCCGGCGTGTCGTGGTGCGCGCCTCGGCGAAGATCGGGGACCGCGAGGTGACCCATTCGCTGGGTGGACTTGGCACCCTCAAGCTGGGGAAGGCCCCGGCCGTGGCGCTGGAGATCCTGCCCGGGCCGGATCGCAGCGCGTTCGTCGTGACGCCGGGCCAGCCACTGGAGATCCGCCTCCGACCGGGGCAGACGGTGCAGGCGCGCGTGCGTGCGGATCGGCGCGAGTTCAAGGATCGCATCGAACTCGGAGGCGAGGACTGCGGACGGAACCTCCCGCACGGCGTGTATGTGGACAATATTGGGCTGAACGGACTCCTGATCGTCGAGGGCCAGAGCGAGCGGGAGTTCTTCGTCACCGCCTCCGCCATCGCCCGGCCCGGGGAACGCCTGTTCCATTTGCGGGCGTCGCCGGATGGCGGGCAATGCTCGCCGGTGGTTCGCTTGAGGGTCCTGCCGCCTCCCGCAGCGGGGACCCGGTGATCGGGTGAGGGGGAATTGACGGGTCCGGGAAGTCGAGGCCGCGGAGTTTTTTCCCGGAAACACTTGCCTCGGGATGCCAACCGGTTAAAGAGCGCGCCCCCGCATGAACGAACGATTCATTTCGCGCATCGCCACCGAGTTGAAGGCGCCCGCCACGATGGTGGCCGCCACCGCCCGTCTCCTCGCCGAAGGGGCGACCGTTCCGTTCATCGCCCGGTACCGCAAGGAGGCCACCGGCGGACTCGATGAAGTCGCAGTGACCTCCATCCGCGATCGCATGGCGCAGATGGTTGAAGTGGAGCAGCGACGCGAGGCGATCGTGAAATCGCTGTCCGAGCGCAACCTGCTCACCGAGGCGCTGCAGGTGTCCATTGCGGGGGCTGACACGCTCTCCGCGCTCGAGGACATTTTCGCCCCGTACCGTCCGAAGCGCCGCACGCGCGCCATGATTGCCAAGGAGGCGGGACTGGAGCCGTTGGCTGAACGGATCCTCGCGGAACAGGCCACGCTGAATCCCCAGGAGGCGGCGGCTGGATTTGTCGATCCCGCGAAGCTGGTGCCGGATGTGGCCGCTGCCCTGGCGGGGGCGCGCGATATCCTCGCGGAACGCTTCAGCGACGACGCCCAGGCGCGCTCCCGACTTCGGGACCTCTACCGATCGTCGGGTGTCCTGCGTTCGCGCGTCGTCTCCGACAAGGAGGCCGAGGGGGCCAAGTACAAGGACTACTTCGACTGGTCCGAGCCCGTGGCCACCGTGCCGAGCCACCGTCTGCTGGCCATGCGCCGCGGCGAGGAGGAGGGCTTCCTGTTCCTCCGGATGACCCCGCCGGAAGAGGACGCGCTCAATCTCCTCGAAAGCCTGTTCCTCAGGGAACGCAGCACGCCCGCCGGGGAGCAGGTCCGACTCGCCATCACCGACGGCTACAAGCGTCTGCTCGGATTCTCCATCGAGGCGGAACTGCGCATGGAGACCAAGAAAAAAGCCGATGCCGAGGCCATCCGCGTCTTCGCTGAAAACCTGCGCGAACTCCTGCTGGCGGCGCCGCTGGGACAGAAGAACGTGCTGGCCCTCGACCCGGGCTTTCGGACCGGCTGCAAGACCGTGGTCCTCGATCGTC
>CANGMO010000315.1 GCA_947454295.1 Verrucomicrobiota bacterium
GCGGACGCATACGACAGCTTCTTCGACGGCATCCAGACCTCGACCGGAGGCCACGACTACGTGACCTCTCTCGAAGTGGACACCTCCGGACGGTTCTACTTTGTCGATCCGGTGGGGGTTCACCGCGTTGCGGCCGATGGCAAATCGAAGGAGACGCTGGCCACCGGATTTCGCAACCCGAATGGCATGGGGGTGAACGCCGATGGCTCGATCATCACGGTCGCGCCGCAGCAGGGCACCTGGACGCCTTCGTCGGTCATCCATGAGATTCGTCCGGGCGGCTACTACGGCTACGGCGGTCCGCGCATCACGCCCGAGCGCCCGCTGGGATACGATCCGGTGCTCTGCTGGATCCCCCACGGCGTGGACAACTCCTCGGGCGGTCAGGTGTGGGTGCCAAAGAATCAGTGGGGACCGCTCGGGGGTCACGCGCTGCACCTGCTCTGGGGGCGCGCCACCATGATGGCGGTGCTGCGCGACCGGGTGGATGACACCGCGCAGGGCGCGGTGATTCCGCTGCCGGTGAAATTCCTCAGCGGCCCGAATCGCGGCACGTTTGATTCCCGCGATGGCTCCCTGTGGATCGCCGGCAGCACCGGATGGCAGACCAGCGCGCTCAAGGACGGGTGCCTGCAGCGCGTGCGGTGGACCGGGCGCACCGCGGCCCTGCCGGTGGCCTGGCACGCGCACGAGAACGGCCTCACCATCACCTTCAGCGAACCCGTGAAACGCGACACCGCCGAGGATCCCGGCAGCTACTCGGTGAAGCAGTGGAACTACCGCTACGCCGAGGCCTATGGCTCGAAGGACTGGTCGGTGACGAATCCGCAGAAGGAAGGTCGCGACGCCGTGACTGTGAAATCCGCCCACCTGCAGCCCGACGGCCGCACCGTCTTCCTCGAACTGGATTCCGTGAAGCCGGTGATGCAGATGGAAGTGAAGTGGAATCTCGACACCGTCTCCGACCGCACGTTGCGCAGCCAGATGTGGCTCACCGTCAACCAACCCGGCAAGGCGTTTGCGTCGGGACGGTAGGGAACCTTCTGTCGTCCCTCCGGGACTCGGGAGAAATTGAAGACGGAGACCCAGGCCTGAAGGCCTGGGCTATTCTCATCGGCATGTGCGTGGGATTCACGGTCACCAACTGGTAAGGATCGGCGTCCGTTCACCTGCCGAGCGCCGTTGGGAACTTGGTCAGCCGGCAGTCAGAGAAAACAGCCCCGGACTTGAGTCCGGGGTTCGAATCAATGCCTAGCCCGCAAGTCCCAAAGGGACGACAGAAGGAGATCCATGCATTCTTATCACAGCTGTCTGATGCATTGTGTTTGGGCAACCCATCGAAGGGAACGTTGGTTGACGCCAGAGATCCGGCAACGCCTCTGGCCCTATCTCGGCGGCATCGCTCGGGCGAACGGAATCCAAGCTATCGCAATAGGCGGAGTGTCGGACCACGTCCACACGCTGCTTAAGATTCCTGCAACACAGTCCACATCCAAGGCGATCCAACTCCTCAAGGGAAACTCCTCCAAGTGGCTGCGGGAAACCTTCCCTGGGTTGGCTGAAGCCGAGTTCGCCTGGCAGACTGGATACGGCGGTTTCAGCCTCGCAGTCTCCGGAATCCAAGTCACAACCCGCTACATCGATAGTCAGGAGGAACATCATCGTTACCGCGGCTTTCAGGAGGAACTACAGGGTTTCCTGACAAAGCATGGAATGTCGTTAGAGCCTGGATCGTAGCATCGGAGTTCGTTTCCCTCTCCCCCTTGGCGTTCCCCACCCCGGCATCTATGGTGCCCCCGTGGCAACGTCGCCGGTCTCCATTCCGAACACCCTCGCCGCCGTGCAGGATCACACCCGGGTCTTTCAGGATCTGGTGTACGTGTATCCGGTGATTTCACGCCGGTCGCGCGGACTGTCGATCGGCATCAATCTGAATCCGGACAAGCGCTGCAATTTCGACTGCGTGTACTGCGAGGTCGATCGTCGCACCCCGGGACGGGCCGAGACGGTGAATCTCCCGCAACTCCGCGAGGAACTGGCCTGGCTGGTCCGCTACGCGCTGGAGGGCGGTCTCGCGACGCAGCCGAAATTCAACGAGGTGCCCGAAATGACCCGCGTGGTGCGCGACATCGCCTTCAGCGGCGACGGCGAGCCGACCATGGTGCCGAACTTCGACGAGTGCGTGCGCGTCGCCATCGAGGTGAAGCAGGAGTTCCATCTCGACGACACCAAGCTGGTGCTGATCACCGACTCCGCCGGCCTCGACAAGCTCACCGTGAAGCGCGGCCTGGAATTGATGGACGGCAGCCGCGGGGAGTTCTGGTGCAAGCTCGATGCCGGCACCGAGCCGTACTACCGGCGCGTGAATCGCTCGAACGTGAAGTTCGAACGCATCCTGGCCAACCTCCTCGAGACCGCCCGCGCCCGGCCCATCATCATCCAGACGCTGTTCCTCAAGATCGACGGCACCCCCATGCCGGCCGCCGAACTGGAGGCGTACTGCGGGCGATTGAAGGATCTGACCGCCGGCGGCGCTTGGATCCACGAGGTCCATGCGTACACCATCGCGCGTCCCACACCGGAGCCGTGGGCCACGCGGCTTACCGCGGTGGAGCTGGAAACCATCGCCGCCGAGGTCCGGCGGCGAACCGGACTGACGGTGCAGACCTTCGACTGACCAGCGCGCCATGGCACGCACATCCAACCGGCCCGCCGGTCCGCCGGTGTTTGGTCACAGCGACGCGACGCACGCCTTCTGGCGAAGGGCGATCCGCGAAGCCCGGAGCGCCGGCGCCGTCACTCCCTTCTACCTGTTCGATCCGGAGCCGGTGGCCGCGACCCTCGGCCGCCTGGACGCCCTCGATCTGGGCCGTCCGGCACTCCACTGGTTTTCCACCAAAACGCAGCCGTTGCGTCCCCTGCTCGAATGGTGGCGTCGACAGAATCGGCCGGCCGAAGTGGTCAGCGAGGCCGAGTTCCACCTGGTGCTGGCCGCCGGATTCGGGATCGACGCGGTGCTGATCAACGGCCCCGCGAAACACCGCTGGCTTCCCGCAGTGTCCCAGCCAGGTCTGCGGGTCAATTTTGATTCCCTCGGTGAACTCAATGCCCTGCTGCCGCTCGCCCAGCGCCACCGGTGGCGCATCGGACTGCGTCTCTGCACCGGGGAGGAATTCGACACGGAATTCCCGGAGTCTCCGACCCAGTTCGGCATGACGCCGGACGAGGCGGCGATCGCGGTGCGGCGGCTTCGACGGGCGGGCCTGGAGGTGGAGACGCTTCACTTCCATCTGCGCACCCAGGTCGCGGATGCTGAATGTTACCGGCGCGCACTGACCGACGTGGCGGCGTTTGCCGCGATGGCACGATTGCAGCCGTTGTTCCTCGATTTAGGCGGCGGCTGGCCCGCCCGGCACACGCTCAGCCGCGGGGGAAAGCGCCTGGATGCCGGATTCTCCGCCGAATCCTTCGCCCTGGTGGTGCGCCAGTCGCTGAAGTGGTTTCCATCGGTTCGCGAAGTCTGGCTGGAGAACGGGCGGCATCTTACCGCGGGATCCGGCGTACTGGCCGTGTCGGTGCTCGATGTGAAGGAGCGCCGCGGATTGCGGCAGTTGATCTGCGACGGCGGCCGCACCCTCCACGCGCTGGTCTCTCTTTGGGAACAGCACGAGCTGCTTCCGTTGGTGCGCCGCTCCGGCCCGCTCACCCGCACCGCCTGCTACGGGCCGACCTGCATGGCGTTCGATCAGCTGGTGCGACGGGATTTGCCGCGCGGGCTGAGGGTTGGAGACACGCTGATCTGGCTGGAGGCCGGGGCGTATCACCTTCCCTGGGAAACCCGGTTTTCCCACGGCAATGCGGGCATCTGGTGGCGCGAGGGTGGTCGGATCACACCCGTTCGCCCCCGCGAATAATCCGCATCACGCGCGTCGAAACACCGCCACAAACGCGCCGTCCACCGCGTCGTAAACCGGATGCAGTTGGCGCGTGCGCAGCAAGGTGAAGCCGGGATTCTCTCGCGCGAACGTCTCGGCCTGGAGCTCGTTCTCCTCCGGTTCGAGGCTGCAGGTGGAATAAACCAGCGTCCCACCCGGTTTCAGCGCCGGCGCCATCTCGCGGAGAATGGCCCACTGGTCGGCGACCAGCCGTTCCAGCTCCGACTCCCGTAGC
>CANGMO010000316.1 GCA_947454295.1 Verrucomicrobiota bacterium
AGGTTTTCTCCGGTGGCACTTCCTTCATGCCCTTGCGTGTGAACTACGCGGGTGTCATGCCGGTTATCTTTGCCCAGGCGATCTTGATGTTCCCGAGCATGATCTTCACCAAACTGGGTGATATCTATCGCATTCCCTTTCTTCGCGGCCTGGGTATGTCGCTGAACGAGCACGGATGGCTGTATCTGGTGCTGTTCTCCCTGATGATCCTGTTCTTCTCGTACTTCTGGGTCGCAACCCAGTTCAACGAACTGCAGGTCTCGGACGATCTCAAGAAGCACGGTGGCTACATTCCGGGCGTTCGGCCTGGCAACCAAACCAGCGACTTCCTCCACCGGACGATGAGCCGCATCACGCTGGCTGGCGCCATCTTCTTGGTGATCATCGCCACCATCCCGACTCTGATGTCCAACTACGTTGGTGTTGAGTACAACGTGGCACAGTTTTTCGGAGGTACCTCGATGTTGATCACCGTGGGTGTCCTTCTCGATACGATGCGCCAGATGGAATCGTATCTCCTCATGCGTCACTATGATGGCTTTCTCAAAAAGGGGCGCATCAAGGGTCGCACGGCGTGAGGAACGACGTTTTTAGAGTTCTTTGTAAAATGCCCGCAATCCGCAATTCCGGCGACAAACGTCGGGAGGGCGGGGAAGGCGGCAACGGGTTCGGGGATTGGCATGGCTGATGGAAAGCCCAAGAATCCGTCCGAGATTGAAGCGATGCGGGAAGCCGGTAAGCTGGCGGCCCGGGTGCTTCGTCGGGCGGCTGGATTGGTGACTCCCGGCCTGACCACCGCTGAACTCGATAGTATGGTCGGTGAACTCCTGCGCGAGCAGGGTGCCACCAGCGCCTTCCTCGGGTACCGCGATTTTCCCGGACAGTGCTGCATTTCGGTCAACGAGGCCGTGGTGCACGGCATTGGAGACCGGCGCCGGTTGCAATTCGGTGACCTGGTAAAACTGGACATCGGCGTCCGCCACAAAGGGTTTGTGGGAGACGTAGCGATGTCCATTGCCGTCGGTGGATGTTCTCCGATTGCCCAGAAACTGATGGACGTAACCGTGCAGTCTCTGTATGAGGGAATTTCCGCCGCGCGCCATGGGGCCCGGGTGAGCGATGTCTCAGCCAGGATCCAGAAGCGTGTCGAAGGTGCCGGGTTCAGTGTGGTGCGTGAATTTGTTGGTCACGGAGTTGGAAAGGCGGTCCATGAGGATCCGCAGGTTCCGAACTACGTAGATCGACGGAACGATTCACGTCTGCGAGCCGGGATGACCATCGCAATTGAGCCGATGGTCAACTTGGGAGCGCCGGGCGTGGAAGTGTTGGGCGACGACTGGACGGTGGTCACCCGGGATAGGCAGTTGTCGGCCCATTTTGAGCACACGGTGCTCATTACCGATGGCGAGCCTGAGATTTTGACTAGAGATGAATTGCCGCCGCTTTATTGAGCGACGGAAGAGATAGGAACGATTCGCGATGAAAGTGAGAGCGTCAGTTAAGAAACTTTGTGAAAACTGCAAGATCGTGCGGCGCAAGGGCGTCATTCGCGTGATCTGCTCCAACGCGCGCCACAAGCAGCGCCAAGGTTGAACCATTTGAGCTATGCCACGCATTCTAGGTGTTGATATTCCGGGTGAGAAGCGGGTGGATATTTCCCTCCGCTACATCTACGGACTGGGCCCGGTTAACAGCCGGCAGATCCTTGCCAAGGCAGGAATTGATCCGGCCACCCGGGCCAAGAGCCTGACCGAGTCGCAGCTTTCGCTGATCGTGAACGCGATCCAGGAAGGCAAGTATGTCGTCGAGGGCGATCTGCGCCGCGAGATTGGCATCAACCTCAAGCGTCTTCAGGCGATCAAGTCGTACCGCGGAACGCGGCACTTGCGCGGCCTGCCGGTTCGCGGTCAACGGACCCAGACCAACTCCCGCACCCGCAAGGGACCGCGTCGCACCGTCGGTGTGCAGCGGAACCCGAACGCCAAGTCCGGCACTCACTAATCTTTTCCAGCAATTCCTATGGCAGACGAGACGAAGGCGGCGAAACCCGCCGCTAAGAAGGACACCGCCGAGGGCGCCGCCCCGGCCGCCGAGAAGCCGGCCAAGGCCCCCAAGAAGGCCGCCGCTGCGGCCGCCGCCGCTCCCGCCGCGGACGCCGCTCCTGCGACGCCCCCGACGGTGGCTGCCCCCTCCGCCGCCGAACTGCTTGGCGACGATCCGAACGCCAAGAAGGTTGTTCGCGTCAAGGGCGCCAAGAACATCAGCGTCGGCATCGCCAACATTCTGGCGACCTTCAACAACACCCAGGTCACCATCACCGACATGCAGGGCAACCTGATCGGCTGGAGCACCGCCGGCCGTGTTGGTTTCAAGGGCTCCCGCAAGAGCACCGCCTTCGCCGCCCAGCAGGCCGCCCAGGACGCTGCCCGCCAGGCCATGTCCCACGGCATGCGTGAAGTCGAAGTCCGCGTCAATGGTCCGGGTTCCGGCCGTGAGAGCGCCATCCGCGCTCTGCAGGCAATCGGTCTCGAGATCTCGGCGATCAAGGACACCACCCCGGTGCCCCACAACGGCTGCCGCCCGCGCAAAAAGCGCCGCGTCTAGTCCTGCTGGCACGCCACCGAACTCCAGAATCTCGAACGTCTTCCTATGGCTCGTTATACCGGCCCCCGCACCCGCATCAGCCGCCGTTTCGGCGTCCCCATTTTCGGCAATTCGAAGTACCTTGAGCGCCGCCCCTACGGGCCCGGCGTCCACGGTCCCAAGTCCCGCCGCAAGCACAGTGATTACGCGATCGGCCTGATCGAGAAGCAGAAGCTTCGCTACTTCTACGGCCTGCAGGAACGCCAGTTCCGCAATGCCTATGAAAAGGCGCTCCGCATGCGCGGCGTCACCGGCGAGAAGCTCCTCCAGATCCTCGAAGGCCGTCTCGACAATCTTGTGTACCACGCCGGCTTCGCGCTGACCCGCCCTGCCGCCCGCCAGCTCGTGGCCCACGGCCACGTCAAGGTCAACGGTCGCAAGGTCGATGTCCCGAGCTTCGCGGTGAAGGTCAATGACGTGATCGAGGTCCGTGACCACAACGTGAGCAAGCAGCTCGCGGCCAAGAATGTCGAGGGAGCCACCAGCCGCGTCGTTCCCGACTGGCTGTCGGTGGACAAGACCGCCCTGAAGGCGACCCTCCTCCGCGTGCCGTCGCGCGACGAGATCAACCCGATCGCCAACGAGCAGGCGGTCGTCGAATTCTACTCCCGCTAATCCGGTTCGCCGCCGTTCGGCGAGCCACAACGCAATTATAGGGGGCAGCCGGCCGGGAGTAGACAAGGCCGGCAACTGCCCAGGTTAAAATTGCACCCCAAATCCCATGCCTGTACGTCTAGGTCGTTTTGAAATGCCCAAGCGGTTGTCGAAGGATGAATCTTCGGCAACGCCGCTCTTCGCGAAGTTCGTCGCGGAACCCTTTGAAACCGGGTTCGGGCACACCATTGGCAACTCGCTTCGCCGCGTGCTCCTGAGCTCGCTCGAGGGTGCCGCCATCACTTCCGTCAAGATTGACGGCGCGATGCATGAGTTCACCACCGTGGACGGCGTCGTGGAGGATGTGACGGACATCGTCCTGAACCTGAAGAAGATCAAGTTCAAGACCCACTCCCGCGAGCCGCAGACCCTCCTTCTTTCGGTCAACAAGGAAGGCGCCGTGACGGCCGCCGACATCCAGCTCAACCAGAATGTGGAGCTCGTGAATCCCGAGCAGCACATCTGCACTCTCGACAAGAAGAAGAAGTTCGAGATGGAGCTCGAGGTCAAGGTCGGCCGTGGCTTCTGCCCTGGCGACGAGAACAAGAAGCTCGACCAGCCGATCGGCGTGATCGCGATCGACTCGATCTTCTCCCCGGTCACCCGGGTCCGTTACAACGTCGAGGCCGCCCGTGTCGGCCAGCGTACGGACTATGACAAGCTTTTGGTCGAGATCTGGACCGATGGTCGGATTTCGCCCGACGACGCCCTTACCCAGGCCTCCGCGATTCTCCAGCACCACCTCGACGTGTTTGTCGGCTACGACAAGAACGCCGTGGAGTTCGAAGAGGAGCAGAAGCCTCAGGACGACGAGAAGGCCAAGCTCCGCAAGCTTCTCAACATGAGCGTCAACGAGATCGAGC
>CANGMO010000317.1 GCA_947454295.1 Verrucomicrobiota bacterium
CGCCGCCCAGCACCAGATTCCCGGTGAGTCGCTCATTGGGATACTGGATGGCCGACCATGCGGAGAGCCATCCCGGGAAGAACCAGGTGACCAGGCTGGTGAATACCGGCTCGGTGCAATACAGAAGGCTGGCCTCGGCGGCCGGCACCTCGCGCTGCCAGCGGTTTGCCCAGAGAAAGGTCAGCAACGTGCACGGGCCGACCAGCAGGAGAGTCAGGCCCAAGGCGGTTGGTGAGGTGAGTGCGGTTCCCAGCTCCCGCAGGGGACCGCGGCCGGGCACGCAGGCCACCAGCAGTGAGCACACGGTGGCGATGGTCAGGAACATGACCCAGCTGAATCGCCGCACGTCGTTCGCCCCGAACCGTGGATGATCCAGCATCAGGATCTGACCGGCGAACAGCACCGAGCCCAGGAGGTTCTCCCACTCACCGCGACCCAGTCGGAGGGAACGGGCATCGAGACCCGCCAGAATCATGGCGCCACCCAGCACCAGGAGCGCGCTGACCCACTCCGCGAAGGCGGGCACCCGCCGCGACCGAAGGCTGAACCAGAGCGGAATCCAGATGCAGTAACCCTGGGTGAGAAAGGCCGAGGTGGAGGCCGCTGTGTAAGCCATGCCATCCATTTGCAGGATCAACCCAAGGGATCCGAAGACGCCGATCCCCATTCCCTGGAGGCACTCGAGGCGCGTGAGGCGTCGAAGATCCCGGCCTACCCACACCATCAGCAGCGCCGCAGCGCCCCAGAACCGCACCGCGATGGATGCCGCGGAAAAGCCCGCCGAGGTCCAGCCTGGCGCATCGCGCAGGGCCAGCATCCCCAATGCCTTCATCGCCGGGAAACTGAAAGCCCAGATCGAGCAGCATAGGGTGAGCATTTCGGCGGCGCGGACCCGATGGGGATACAGTCTCAAGACCGTCAGGGTATTGCTGCCCTCCGCAGCGGCTGCAAGGCCAACCTGTTTCGTTTCCGGGATTCGATGAAACCGGATCCTCGTTGCCCCGGTCAGGGATGTGTCGCCCCGATTCCCCACTTCCCGAATGCGAATCGTTTGACGCGCGATGAGCATTCGGATACCCAAAGCGCCCGCCCCGATCCGAAATGGTTCGGCACCTTGGTTTGGTGGATCAAGTCAGGCTGAATCAGTCTCGCTTTGTCGCCGTTTTGAGGCAGGGGTTGACCGCGGTCAGCTGTTTGGGTAGTGTCACACACAGTTCCTCGTTCCAGAATCGACGCTTTTAACACATGAATACCTCCATTCGATCCGTTGGTGGGCTTCGCCGAGCCTTCACCCTGATTGAGCTTCTGGTGGTGATCGCGATCATTGCGATCCTCGCCGGTATGCTCCTCCCCGCGCTGGCCAAGGCCAAGACCAAGTCGCAGGGCATCAACTGCATGAACAACAACCGGCAGCTCATGCTCGGTTGGAAGCTCTACTCCGGCGACTTCAACGACAAGCTGGTGGCGTCCCTCGCGGTCCCCGGCCGTCCGGTGTGGGTGGATGGTGACATCAGCGATTACAACAATCGCAACAACACCAACATCAACGTCATCACCAACGGCCCGCTGTACAAGTACGCCGGCCAGAGCCTGTCGATCTACAAGTGCCCGGCCGACCTCTCGGCCATCGGCAAGATCAAGAACTACGCCGGCACCCCGCGCGTTCGTTCGATCTCGATGAGCCAGGTGTTCGACTTCGGTGGCTGGCTCCCGGGCGGCACGACCCCCACCACCTATCGCCTCTACGCGAAGGACGGCGACATCGTGCGCCCCTCGAACACCTTCGTGTTTGTCGACGAGCATCCCGACTCCATCAATGACGCGGCGTTTGCCGTGCAGATGATCGAGGAGGACAAGACCAGCGGCAACATCATCGACATGCCCGCCTCCACGCACAACGGCGCCTGCGGCTTCTCGTTCTCCGACGGTCATGCCGAAATCCACAAGTGGGTCGGCCGGACCATCAAGCAGCCCGCCCGCTACGTGAACGCCGGCGCGGCGCTGAACATCCCGGCGAAGGACTCGCTGGTGGATGCGAAGTGGATGTCCCGCAACACCACGATCCGCAACGATCAGTAAGCTTCCGGATTTCGATCCGGTCCGTTTCCCGCACCGCCGTCCGTATCCCGGACGGCGGTGTTTGTTTTTGGGGTCCGACGTCGGACGCATTGCCCGCCGGGTGTCCGCTGTGGGAGGGTGGGGGCGCGATGTTTGAATTGCTGAAGACGGATCCCTCCTCCCGGGCGCGGCTCGGGAGGCTGACCACCACGCGTGGCGTGATTGAAACCCCGGTGTTCATGCCGGTGGGCACGCAAGCCAGCGTGAAGGCGCTGGACGGCCGTGAATTGAAGGAAATGGGCACCCAGATCCTGCTCGGCAACACCTATCACCTGAACATACGGCCTGGACGGGAGATCATCGAACAGGCGGGCGGGCTCCACAAGTTCATGAACTGGAGCGGACCCATCCTGACCGACTCCGGTGGATTCCAGGTCTTCAGCCTCGGCAAGATCCGCAAGGTGAAGGGGCACGGCGTCGAGTTCCGCAGCCACCTGGACGGCTCGCTGATTTTCCTCGGCCCCAAGGAGAGCATGGAAATCCAGCGGTGGCTCGGATCCGACATCGCGATGGTGTTCGACGAATGTCCGCCCCACACCGCATCCAAGGAGGACGTCCTGAAGGCGGTGAAACGCACCATCCGCTGGGCGGCGGAGTGTCGCGTGCAGCCGCGGGCCCCGGGACAGTTCGTGTTCGGCATCGTCCAGGGAACCCACCACCCCGACCTCCGAAGGAAATGTGCGGAGGAACTCGTTGCCATGGATTTCGACGGGTATGCGATTGGCGGGGTGAGCGTCGGCGAGCCGGAGCCCGAGATGATGAAGGCGGTGGAGATCTCCGAGCCGCACCTGCCGGCCAACAAGGCACGCTATGCCATGGGGCTCGGCACGCCGGCGCAAATGGTCGAGCTCGTCGCGCGCGGTGTGGACATGTTCGATTGCGTCTTGCCGACGCGCATCGCGCGCAATGGAACGGCGTTCACCCGCAAGGGTACCTTTGCGGTGAAGGGCGGCGCGGTGAAGGCGGACTTCGGGCCGATCGAGAAGGGCTGCACCTGCTTCGCCTGTCAGCATCACACCCGGGCCTACATCCGGCACTTGATGAACGTGAATGAGATCCTCGGCCTGCGCCTGGTCAGTATTCACAACAGTCATTTCTATCTGGAGGTCATGCGCGAAATCCGGGCGCATCTGGCCGCCGGGACTTTTGCCGAGTATCGCCGCGAATTCATCGCGAACTACGTGCCCTCGGAAAACGTCCGTCGGGCGCGTGCGGTGGCCGCGGCTGCTGCGGCGCCTGGCGCTGCGTCGTAGCCGGACCGTCGACCTGCGTCAGAGGCCGCCGGACGGCGGCAGCAGTCCAAGAATGGCCTCAGCCGCGCGGTGACTGGCTCCCGGCGGTCCCAATCGGGCGCGCACCTGCGCCAGGGACTCGATCGCCTGGGCCCGTGCCACCGAGTTGGCAAAGTACGGTCCCAAGGCACCCGCCAGGGCCTCGGGAGTCGCGGCATCCTGGATGAATTCAGGCATCACCGGGGCGTTCGCCAGCAGATTCGGCATGCTGAGGTACGGCACCGTTACGATTCGCTTGCCGATTGCGTAGGTCAGTGCGTTGGTCTTGTACAACGTCACCGTGGGGACGCCGAACCAGGCGCACTCCAGAGTCACCGTTCCCGTGCAGGCGAGTGCGGCAGTGGAGGAACGGAGGGCTTGGGAAAGACCGCCGACCTGAATCTCCAGCGGAAGGTCCGCGGGCAGCATCGGGCGTACGAACTCGGCCAGCGATTCGGACGGCATCACCAGGAGAAGTCGCGCGCCGACCGACGTCCGCACTTGGCGCGCCGCCTCCAACATCACTGGGACGTGACGGATCAACTCACCACGACGGCTCCCTGGTAGCAGCAGCAGCGTTGGCGCCGAACCAGGAGCCGCAGGAGCGGCGGGCACTGCGGAGTGCCGGTCCACCAGCGGATGCCCCACGAACTCGACGCGCAATCCGGGCGCGTGCTGCGCGTACCACTCCTTTTCGAACGGCAGAATGCTCAATAGCAGATCATGCGTGGCTTCCAGCCGTCGGGCCCGACCCGGACGTGAGGCCCA
>CANGMO010000318.1 GCA_947454295.1 Verrucomicrobiota bacterium
CGCTTCCATTCCAATTCCGAGGCCGCGGCGGCTGCGGACGCGGACTGAAGTTCGGCCACCAAACCCAACAGGGGCCCCGCATCCATCACACGTCCGAAGGCGGTCAATTCCTCGGAGGCGGGAACATTCGTCACCGACGTGGTTTTCAGTCCCAGCTTTTCCTGGGTGGCCTTGGGCAGTTTGAGTTCGATGCTGGCGGCGGATGGTTCCGCGTCACCGTGACCTGGTTCGTGCGGCGCGGCGTTGGTGGTTTCGGCGCCGTGGGCTTCGGCGGCGTCGTGACTGGAGTGTCGCGACATCCACGCGCGCATGACGAGGGCTCCAATCGCGAATGCAGCCAGGGCGCGAAGCAGGTGTTTCATGGCGACGTTAGGGAAGTCGGGGCGGGCACGGGCTGGTTGGGGGGATACGTCATGGCTTCCAGCGGCCGCTGGACGGCCGCTTCCCAGGCGGCCTGGGCGAGGGCGAATCGCAACTCAAGATCGGCGATGGAGAGTCGCTGGGTCAGTTCCTCGAGGCGCGTGGTCTCCACCTCCAGGCGATCAGCGCCGCCCTGTTCGGCACGTGCGCGAACACGCTGGGTCTGGAGTCTGAGGGCCTCGGCCAGCACCTGCGCGTCCTCGCGCTGGTGTTGGAGCAGATCCATCAGGGATGCCGCGTGTTCGAGGTCGCCGAGGACGCGCGATTGCACGGCCATCACCTGCGCGGCCGCCTCGGTTCGACGCGCGATGGCCTCCGCGATGCCCCCTTGATTGCGATTCAGGACCGGCAGTTCGAGATTCAGGCCGAAGGTCCATTTGCTGTCCCCCTGGTCCCATTGATACCCGTTGCCGAGGTGCAAATCGGGGTATTGCTTGGCGATCTCCAGACGCAGCTGGCTTTCGCTGGCCTCGTAGGCGGCGAGTGAGGACTGAATATCGGCGCGTTCCTGCAGGGCCGCCGTTCGTAGGCTGGCCTGAGTTGCGGCGTTCGGCGCGGGGTGCGACGGCGGTGGTAGAAATTGGATTCCGTGCAACGCGGAACCGGGCACGCCAATCAGCGCAGCGAGATGCTGGCGGGCCTCCATGGCGGCCCGTCGGGCATCGGCCACGTCAGCACTGAGACGCAGTCGGTTCACCCGCGCGCTGTTGACCTCCAACGTGGTGGCGGCACCGGCCTCCAACCGTTGTTCCAGGATTCGGCCCATGCGGTCCGTGCACTCCAGCGTTTCGGAAAGCAGCGAACCCTTCGTTTCAGCGGCGATGGTTTCGAGCAGCGCGACGCGAATCGACGCCCGCACCGTCCAGGCGGCGGCCGCCAGATTCCAGCGTGCGGCCTGCGCGAGATGCCCGGCGCGCTCCATCCGCCGTGAGCGCTTGCCGGCAGTTTCAATAGGAAGGTCGAGGGTGGTACCCGGAATCCACGGGGTGATGCCCGTGTGACCGGCATCGAAGTTGTATCCGCCCTGAAGCCCGACCGTGGGATTGGGGTGGGCGGCGGCGGTTTGGATTGCCGCATCGGCGATTTCCCGCTGCGCACGCAGCGTGGCCAACTCCGGACTGAAGAACACGGCGGCCAGCGACAGGGTGTCGAAGGACCATGCGGGCTGGGGCCACTGGGACATGGGGTGGCCGAGCGATGCCTCCAGAAAGGTGCGCAATGACGGGCTTTCCAGCGATCGACCTTCCAGCACGTGGGCGGTCTGAACGGGATGG
Organism: Verrucomicrobiota bacterium; assembly: GCA_947454295.1. GTDB lineage: Bacteria > Verrucomicrobiota > Verrucomicrobiia > Limisphaerales > UBA9464 > CAIVQB01. The sequence goes on from CANGMO010000318.1 coordinate 1,695, forward strand.
AGGGGGCGCGCCTCGTAGTGCACGCATCCCGCGGCAATCAGGGCGAGGCCGGTGACCATGCCCACAGGGCGCCAGTTCCAGCCATCCATGCCGGTGCCGTGCCGAGATCGGCGGAAACGAGGTCGGAGGTGGAACAGGTGGTTGGGCACTGGGTGTCGCGTGGGTGGGACGCTGTTCAAATCGGGGGAGGGGGTCGATGGGAAAAAATGAGGAACCGCCCGGGCCTGCCCGGCTTTTTGGGGATTGCGGTGCGGCTTTTCTCGGCTATTCATCCCTGCATTCCATCAGCCAAGAAATGGTTGGTGGCTGGATTTAGCCAGAAGACCGCATACAACCTACTCCAAAGACGCACTCATGAAGAAGTTCCTCACGATCCTCGCCGCCGGGCTTGTCACCGCGACCGCCCTGTTCGCCGGTGAGTTCCCCGACATCAGCATTTCCGAGGTCAAGGCCCTCGCCAAGTCCCACAAGGCCGTGATCCTCGACGTCAACGGCTCCGAGAGCTATGCCAAGGGCCACGTCCCGGGCGCGCTTGATTTCGAGGCCGTTGAAGGCAAGCTCGCCTCCACGCTGCCGGCCGACAAGAACGCGCTCATCGTGGCCTATTGCGGTGGACCGAAGTGCTCCGCCTACCAGGCCGCCGCCAAGGCCGCCCAGAAGCTCGGCTACAAGAACGTGAAGCACATGTCCGCCGGCATCTCCGGATGGACCCAGGCGGGGCAGAAGACCGAAAAGGTGGCGAAGGCTCACTGAGCCCCAGCCCTCTGTATCCGAATTCGTTTTCGCAAAGGCGGCCCATTCCGGGCCGCCTTTTTTGTTCGGGCGCACCTAACCGGTAGGTCGCTGCGCTCCCCACCGGACTGCTATGAGTTGAGTCAAGAGGCGGGCGAGTGAATGCGCTGTGGATTTTGGATGTTTTGTTTTTTTGGGATCTCTGGGTGAGGAAAAAAGGGTTCAAAACGTCATCTCGGCCTTGGCAACGAATCTTGAGCGTTGCTCCTCCTGCTATCCGTGCACGGCCCCTCGGGGACGGCACCCATTGACCCATTCGGTCACGGCCAAGAAACGAAGCACACCCAATCTCCAAAGCGGGGCATAGATGTCCCCAAGTCCGGTTCCGGGCGTGCACCGTTTCGAAATCAGTTTCCCTTTCTGTTGGAAGTTGGAGTGAGGGTGGATGGAGGTGCTGGCTCAGTCTAGGGACTCAGCATGGCCCACCCGAAAGCCTCGGGCTTGGCTCGTCCAGTCCGCCATCTCCAGAGGTCCACAGCCGTCTGCCGTGCGATCGCCACAATGGCCTTCTTGCGTGCGGCCGCCGTGGCTTTGGTGTTTCCCAGGATCGTCCACCATTTCTGTATCAAGCGGCTCTGGGGCTGCCATTTCACCAGCCGCCAGGCCAGTTCCACCAGTGCCGTTCTCAAGCGCCCGTTACCGTGCTTGGTAATCGAGAGACTCCGGTGCTTGGTGCCACTGGAGCTGACTCCCCCACACAGTCCGGTGTAGCTGCCGACTTGGCGGCGGTTGGTGAAACGCTTCCAAGTCCCCACCTCTCTCTCGATGATCTCCAGGCTCACCCCTCCAAGTCCCTTGGGCCGTTCTACAGAGCCGGCCTCCTTCAATTGCCGGCTCAGTAGATCCAACTCCTTCTTGAGGGGCTGCAGGATGCGCTGAAAGCACTCCAGACGTTCGATGAGCCAGGTGGGCAATTCCCTCTTCAAGGCCTCCCACCGCCGGGCCGTCCACCAAGTCTTCTTTTGCCGCGATCCCTGTGTCAGCAGCAGGCCCCGTCCCTGCGCCGCGATGCGTTGCACCTCCCGTTGGAGTTGATCGCGTTGTCGACTCAGGATCCGACGCTGCTCCTCCTCAGCAGTTGGCACCCTGACCAGCGCCATGGCGCGCGGGTTTCCTGCCACATACCGATCCAGTCGTTGGGCCAGTTCCAGGGCGTCGCTCTTGTCGTGGTTCACTCCGGTGTGGCGCTCGTCCAGACACACTGGCTGAACCACCACACTGTGAACCCCAAGGGCTTCAAGCTGTCGGTGAAGGCCGTATCCAAACGGCCCAGCTTCGTAGCAACTGTGCACTTCATCAGCCTGTTCCACCTGGCTCTTCACCCAGGGAAGGAACCCCTCGGGTTTGAACCGCTGAGCCGGCTGAGGTCGACTGTCCTCCAGGATCCGTACCACCACGATCCAATCCGCGTGCACGTCCAGTCCCAGCTTGATCCGCCGGTACTGCTTAGCAGCTTGCTTGGTTTCAGCGGTCTCGTTACTTGATTCTTGTCGGTTATTCATAGCGTTGGCGGGTGTAGCGTTCCTTCGCTCACCCGCCAACAACTCATGTCATCTCCATACCGCTTCGCAGGCCCCGGTGAGGCCCCACGTTCGGCGAAAATAAAGCGCACTCGTTGTCCCGGAGTCCGGTTCGTCAATCCAATGCTTTGCCTCCGGCTTCCTCCATA
>CANGMO010000319.1 GCA_947454295.1 Verrucomicrobiota bacterium
AGGTACCGTTGGCGAAACACAGGCCGCCGAGGAGTTCCGTTTTCCCCTGATTCTTGGTGTCGATCAGGACACCGGGATGCTCGGTCTTCAGCCCCAGGAGCCACAGGGTGCCGCCGTCATTGGTGATCTTGGTGCCATTGACCTCGACGCACCATTGGCGGGCCCACAGGCGGCAGCCGCTCGGGATGGTCCAGGGAAGGACCGACGACACATCCTCCAGAAACACGCTGCCCTTGGCGTTCCACTGCAGGTTGGCACCGTAGATGTCCGCCATCACGAGCGTCCCCGGGGAGGTCTGCTCCAGGAATGCCTGCTGTGGTGGATCGATCTCAAGACGCTCAAATCGAACCACGGGCGCCGACCCGGGAACGATTCGGAAGGCGGGACGTCCGCCGGGAACTTCACAAATGATCCGCGCCTCGCAACCGATGATGCGACGCACGTTGCTTCGGATGTCGACGGTCTTGCGAATGGTCCAGCTGCCGTTGGGGAAATACAGCGTGGTGGCTCCGGAATCGATGGCCGCCTGAATGGCCGCCGACGCGTCGCGACGGTCATTGACGACTGCGCCGTGCTGGAGCGGGCTGGCCCATTTGGATGGAGGATCCCAGGGGACGTCCGGCGTTTCTTCGATCGGCAGGTAGAGCGCGTACTGCGGTGCAGGATGGATGTTGATCACCGAGTGCGAGACGAACTCCCGCACCTCGGGTCCCGCGACACCCTCGCCGTGTCCGGTGCGGTTCTCGATCGCATTGGTGTACCCGGGCGTCTTCAGCTGCCGCGCAAACAGGATGCCCTTGTTGAGCATCGCCGGCTGGGGATGTTTCGAGGGCAGACCCTGGAACACACTTTCCATCACCGTGACAAAGCCGGTGGGGTCGCTGTTCTGAATGGTGGGTACGCTGTTCGTGCTGCGCAGTCCGCGAATGTTGACCACCTGTCCGCGATTGCGGATTCCCGCGACGCCCTGACCCACGAGCTCGATGTCCTCGAGGGTCACTGAGTGCACCGCGTTGGCCATGCTGATCCCGATGTCGAAGCCGACCACCCGGAGGTGTTGAACCAGCAGCGGGCCCTGCGTCTCGGCCTGGCTCAAATCCAGGCCAATGGAGCTGCCGGGGGTGTCGGCGATCAGGGTAACGTCGCGCACGCATCCCTGCTTGTTGGCCAGGAACTCGATTCCGATGACGCCTGGATTTCCCTGGCCGGTGTGGATGGTCAGATTCCGCACCGCGTTGCGGTAGTGCTTGGATTGGCTCGCGCCGGTCCAGAGCAAGGCCTTGGCCCGGCCGCTGTTGGAAAATCCGGGGGCGTAGTCGGTGAGTCGGAGGATGGTGCCGTTGCGACTCTGGCCCTGGAGAATGGTGGCGCGCTGATTGAGTTCGGGGTCGGCGGATCCCGGCCAGCGGAGCGGTCCCGAGAGGACGTAGACACCGTCTGGCAAATAGATGATCCGGTTGGTCGACGGGTTGTCCATCAACGCCTGCTGGATCGCCTCCGTGTCATCCGTCCTGCCGTCGCCCTTGGCGAAGTACGGGGATTTGGTGACGTCAACGACCCCTGCGTCCTTGGGGAAAACAATCGACTCCGCCCGCAAGGCCGGAAGGATGGCCAGCAGGGCCAGGATTAATCGCGTCAGGAACAGTCGATGCATGGGTGTCAGGCCCGGAGTTCCGGGTAGTGCGGCTCCACGCCGACACGATAGGGACGCGGGCCCGCGTGGCGAGTGTTTTGCCGAGCCGTGTGGGCGGCCGGATCAGGGCTTCAGCGGACGAATCCGGAGCGACCGGAATGACACCTCGTCCCCATGGTCCTGGAGCAGAATCGGCGTGGCAAACTTCGTGCCCCACTTCGCCTCGTTCTTGAACTTGCTGGCCGCCTTGGCGGCGGCGAGTTCCGCGGAGCCGAGGTCGTAGGCAAGGATGCGCTTCCCGTTGAGCCAGTGCTCCACGTGGTTGCCGCGGACGATGACCGAGGAGGTGTTCACCTGACCCGGCGGGCGCAGCTCACGATTGGCGGGCGGGAGGGCGTCGTAGAGGGAACCGGTCTGGCGCTTCGGGCCCACGAGGGCGTCGGGATGCAGCGCGTCGTCGATAAGCTGGTATTCGTGCCCGATGGGTGCGCCGCGCTTCTCGTCGATGAAGTACTTCAGCCCGCTGTTGGCACCCGGGGCGACCTTCCATTCCCACTGCAGTTCGAAGTTCTCGAAGGTGCCGGTGGTGATGATGTCCCCGCCGCCGCCCTTCGCGGTGTGTTTCAGCCAACCATCCTCAACCACCCAGCCCTGGGCGGGAAAGGCGGGTTTGCCGAAGCTCCGCCAGCCCTGCGTGGTGTGGCCGTCGAACAGGGAAATCCAGCCCTTGGCATCCGGCTTGGGGTCTGTAGCCGTCGCGGGGAGGGCGGCGGCGGCGGTGATCCAAAGGCCAATCAGGGCGGAGCAGACAAGGCGCGGGGTCATGGGGAGAAAGGGGAAGCGTGTCCCGCCAGTCAGGCCCGGGCCGCGTGCGGCGTCAAGTCGCGGCTGGATGGGCGGCGGGGTCCAGCAGGGGGAGGAGTCGCCGAACAATGACCTTCCAGGAGAACTGCTCCGCATTTGCCCGGAGCCCGGCCTGCGCCAGTTCGCGCCGCTGCGCGTCATCGCGCAACAGCGTGTGCACCATTTCGACGAATCCCTTCTCGTCGCGTGCATGACACCGGCCCAGATACGGCGCCTTGGCCAGATCCTTTCCGGTGCAGTGTCCCACCGTGGTGGCGACCGCCACGCCGTGCGAAAGACCGGCCATCAGGGTGGTGCGCCGTTCGGAAACGCCATCGATGAACGGCAGGGCAAGAAGATCGGACGCGTGCAGGGCCGCCGACACCTCGGGCGCGGGCAGGTACCCCAGCGGGCGGTAGAATTCCTTCAAGCCGGCAGGAAGACCGAGATCCGGAGCGCCGCCGATCACTGCCAGCGCGACCGGGATTCCCGCCGCGCGCGCACTGCGCCAGGCATCGAGAATCCAGTAGAACTGCTTGGCCGCACCCATGGTGCCGAAATAGGTCAGCACCTTAACCGCGGGATCGAGGCCCTTGGACAGCCGCCACGTGCGGGCGTGATCCGGTCCCACCGCAATGGGCTCGATGCTGGTGGGTGACGGCAGCAACGACAGCTTGGGAGCGATCGAGGGAAGGCGTTGCGACCAGTCCTCGACCCACCGCCCGGTGGAGATGGCGACGGCATCGGCCGATGTCAGCAGGCCTTTCCACTGACGGCGGTGCTGCAGTGCGTACCAGAGCCGGGCCGGGTGCCATTCGAGATCGGCCATGATCTCATGGGCGATGAACACCTGGCGGTTCCCGAGCTTGCGCAGATCGCGCCACAGGCGGGGCAGATTCCGATTCGATCCACCGCGGCCGTACATGTGCGGCACGTACTGCCACAGCATTATCGAATCGTTCGGGTACTCCGACAACTCGGCAACGATCCAGTCGAGGTCGCTCCAGTCGCCAATGCTCGCCCGCACCTGGAAGTTGGCACCGGCGGCGGCGCCGGGGGAGGTCAGGACCGTGACCGGATGGGTGGCGGCGAGTTCCGACGCGAGCCGGTGCGTATGGTCCGCAAGCCCTCCCCGCTTCGGAGGCAGGAGGTCGGAGAGGATGACGATGCGCCGGGCCACGGAAGTGGGTGTATCAGAGGGAATCGCGTCGTGCTAGGAGGTCTTCTACCGCGGCGGTCACCCGGTCAACGCCCTGCGACCGCATGCAACGGAAGTCGATGGGGCACTCGCGGAGAAAGCAGGGTGCGCAGAGGGCGTCGGGCGCCAACAGTCGATGACGCGAATCGCCCGGCAGTCCGGGGCCGGTCAGCTCGATCGAGGTGCTGCCGAATGGCACCACCACCGGGGTGCCGACCGCCGCCGCCACGTGCATCGGACCCGTATCGTTGGTCAGAACCACCGAGCAGAGCGACATCCCGGCGCAGAGTTCGCGAAGCGACGTTTTGCCGGCCAGCACCCGCACCGGCGCGGCGCTGCCCAGGTCCCGCGCGATGCCCTCGGCCGTCGCGAGATCGGCAGGACCGCCAAAAACGAGGAACCCCCGGCCGCTGGCCGCCGCGAGTCGGATGGCCGCGTCGACGAACCGTTCCTGTGGCCACCGC
>CANGMO010000320.1 GCA_947454295.1 Verrucomicrobiota bacterium
GGTGCGGAACTTCCGGATCAATTTGCCCAGCGCACCCATCATGCGGACCCCGGTGAATCCGGCCATCGGATAGGGATCCTTCTGAAGCGGGGTGTACACCTTGAGTTCGATCTGCTTGACGGTGTCGGCCTGGACGATCGCGCAGGGCCGATCCTCTCCGCACAGGAAGCGGGCAACGCGTTCCACGGGGGCCACGGTGGCACTCAAGCCGATGCGCTGGAGAGGACGCGGCGCTCCGACCCGGAGGGCTTCCAGACGTTCGAGGCTCAGGGAAAGGTGGGTGCCCCGTTTGCTTTCGGCGAGGGCGTGGACTTCATCCACGATCACCCATCGAACCTGCCGCAACTGCGGGATCCAGCGGGGCTGGCTCAGCAGCAGTCCGAGGCTCTCCGGCGTGGTCACCAGGAGATGCGGTGGATGGGCGAACTGGTGGCGTCGTTCGTCCTCCGGGGTGTCGCCGGAGCGCAGTCCGACGCGAATCGGCGGAGTGCCCTGGTAGGCCTCCTGCAACGGGCCGTTCAGGTTCCGGGCGAGGTCATATCCAAGGGCGCGCAGTGGCGAAAGGTAGAGGCAGTGGAGCCCCTCGATGAGCGTTCCCTCGGCGTGTTCCCGGCAAAGGGTTCGCAGGATTTCGTGGAAAGCCGCGAAGGTCTTTCCGGTGCCGGTGGGGGAGACGATCAGGACGTTTTCTCCGGCCCGGATGCGGGGCCAGGCGTCGCGCTGCGGCGGGGTTGGCCCGGAAAAACGGCGTTCGAACCACTCGTCGAGAGGGGTTCGCGGTTCGGGCATGGCGAGGGAATCATACGGCGGCCGTCCCGGCGGGCAACCCGGTGACGCGCCAAAAAACCCATGATTTCAACGGGTTTCTCGCATTCCCCCATTGCCTTTTTTTGTGCTTCGGCGTAGGAACGGGCATGGCCCGGTGCCCCCAATTCCTGCTGTCCGCTCTCGGAGTTTCCGAGGGCAGCCGCCGAATTGTTACCGGTGGGAAGTGGCTCGGGGCCGCTCTGGTCGCGGCAATGCTGATGGTCGGCTGCGCCAGCGGACCCGATTGGAATCAGCGCATCGGCCACTATGTGTACGACGATGCGGTGAAGGAATTTGGCCCGCCGACGGGCAAGGAAACGCTCACCGACGGCACCCTGGTGGCGGATTGGATGATGACCAGCCAGCGCGTGGTCAGCACAGCCAGTGGGGGCATGTACCGGCGCCGATTTTGGTCCCTTGGCTCGGATGTCCACACGACTCCCGAGGTGCATTTGGTCCTGATCTTCGGGGCTGACAAGCGGCTGACCACTGCCCGGACTATCTACAAATAGCCGGCCGACACGGCATTCATTTTCAGGATTCCAACGAATCGACGAGACATGACGGACGCGCACACAGGCGAAGTGGAATTGGGGTGGTTGGGATGGATGAATCGCATCCTGATGACCTTGATCGTCCTCGCGTTGCTCGCCGGGATCGGGCTGAGCTACCGGCCATTGATCCATCAGAACCAGGGCTACCGGGAGCGCGTTCAACGCAAGCAGGAGGAAGTGCAGCGCCTCGAGGCGGAACTCCGCCGCATGGAGTTTGAGATTCGCGCCTTGAAGACCGATCCCCGCTTCCTCGAGCGCAAGATCCGCGAACTGGGCTACGCCCGTCCGGACGAGCTCGTCGTCACCTTCAAGGACACCGTTCGTTGAAGACCCCGGGTGGGGTGCTCTCGCTCAGAGCCCTTCGTTTAGGACTTCCGTGATGGCCTGACGCAGGCCTTCCCAGTCGGCCGCGGTGGTTTCCCATCCGGCGCTGAAGCGCACCATTCGGTCGCTCGTGGCGGCCGGGTACCCCATGGCCGCCAGCACGGGTGACGGTTTTTCCGTTCCGCTGGAGCAGGCGCTTCCGCTGGAAACCGAGAAGCCGAGCCGATCCAGTTTCACCACCCAGCGTTGCCGGCAGTCGGCGAATGCGGGCATGAAAGCCGTGACCGTGTTCCACAGCACCTGGGCGTCGCCGGTGGGCACTTCCGTTCCGGGCACCGACGCCAGAAAATCTGCAAAGGCATCACGCTGGGCGCGACGGCCCGGGAGTGAATCCATGGCGGCCTCGCGTTCCGCCAGCGCGGCGACGCAGGCGAGCACTCCGGGAAGATTCTCCGTGCCGGCGCGACGTCCGTCCTCCTGACCGCCGCCAAGAATGGACGGTTCGAACCCTCCGCCCACTTTGAGAAAGCCCACGCCCGTGGGGCCCCCGAACTTGTGCGCGCAGCCGGTGACGAAGTCGCAGTCGCCGAGGCCGTTGCCCGGCAGTTTGCCGATCCACTGCGCGGCATCGGTCCCAAAGGCGACCCCGGATTCGTGGCAAAGATCCCGCACCGATTGCCAGGGTTGGATCACGCCGGTTTCGTTGTTGGCGGCCATCACCAGCACGGCGGCGGGACGCACCTTCCGCAGCTGATCCCGGATCCAGTCGAGCCGCACCACACCGGTAGGGGTCGCGGGAATGATCCGCAGGCGGTCGGGCAGCAGGCGATGGGCGGCTGCGACCACGCAGGGATGCTCCACGGCGGAGATCCAGATCTCGCCCGGGGTTCGGCGCGACAGGTGGTAGATGAGAGCGTTGTTGGATTCCGTCGCACCGGAAGTCCACACCAGCGTGTCCGCCGGGCAGCCGAGGAATCCGGCCAGCCGTTCGCGTGCCTCGTCCAAGGCCGCCGAGGCCCGGCGGCCCAGGCGATGCGGGCTGGAGGGATTGGCCGGCAGGCGGTCGACCGCTTCGATCCAGGCAGCGCGGGCAGCGGCCGACAGGGGATGCGTGGCGTTGTGGTCAAAATACGGCACGGGTGGATCCTGCGTCAGGCCCTCGGTTTGGGCGAGAATTCTGATGGCGCCGCCCGTGGTCTTCCGTAGCGTCGCCGGGTTCACACATGAGCCAGATTGAAACCCAGTTGTACAAGCGGGCCACCTTTGTGACCCAGCTGCCGGTTTCTCATCTCTATTCCCCATCGCATTGCTGGTTGTCCCGGGCGGGCGAGGGGATCTGGCGGGTGGGATTCACCAAGTTCGCCCTGCGCATGCTGGGAGAGCTGGTGGATGTTCAGTTCGAGGCGCCGGTGGGAACGTCGGTCCGTCCCGGAGACGTCCTCGGAGCCATTGAAGGCTTCAAGGCGCTGTCGGATTTGTACTGCGTCGGTACGGGGAGGTTTCTGGGCGGAAACCCGGAATTGCGGGATGACCTCGACCGGCTGTCCCGGTCGCCATACGTCGACGGCTGGCTGTATTCCTTTGAAGGTGAGCCGGACCCGCGGTGTCTGCAGTTGCCGGCGTATCGCGAGTTACTGGACACGACGATTGACCGGATCCTGGAGAAGCAGAAGGTTGAAGGAACTGCTGAATGATCACGAGCGCATCGACTGCATCGATTCCGAAGAGTCCGGATGGTCCCGCCCGGTACTTCATGATTGGCGGCTTTCTTGGAGCGGGAAAGACGACGGCGGTCGCGGCACTCGCGCATCGTCTGTCGGCGAAGGGGCATCGCGTTGGGCTGATCACGAACGACCAGGGAAGCCATCTGGTCGATACCGCCATGCTGCGGGCTCGCGGCTTTGCGACCGAGGAGATCTCCGGCGGCTGTTTCTGCTGCCGATTCAATTCGCTCGTCGATGCGGCGACGCGACTGGACACGCGCACCCGGCCGGACGCCTTTGTTGCCGAACCGGTGGGCAGCTGCACCGATCTCGTGGCGACGGTGACCTACCCGTTGCGACGCATTTACGGCGATCGTTTCCGTATCGCGCCGCTGAGCGTGCTCATCGACCCGGTGCGGGCCGAGCAGGTGTTCGGACTCACACCCGCCCGCAAGTTTTCCGACAAGGTTCTCTACATCTGGCGCAAGCAGGCCGAAGAGGCAGACCTGCTGATACTGGCCAAGGTGGATCTTCTCGATCCGGCGCGTCGCGAGCGCATTGAAGCGCGTCTGCGGGCGGAGTTTCCGGGCAAGGAACTGCTCGGCGTTTCGGCACGAACCGGGGAGGGAATGGACGCTTGGTTCGACCTCCTGGAGTCCGGGACCCCGACTGGCCGGCCGGTCCTGGCGGTGGACTACGATCTCTACGCGGAGGGCGAGGCGCTGCTGGGCTGGTTGAACGCGA
>CANGMO010000321.1 GCA_947454295.1 Verrucomicrobiota bacterium
TCCGGCACCGAAAGGTGGCCGCGGTGGCCCATTCGATGCCGACCAAAACCTGGGAATCCGCAGGCGGGTTCGTCTGGGGAAGCGCTTTCAACCGCCGCAACACGGCCACCGGCTTAAGCGAGGGTGCCGGAAAGGCGGTCAGGTACATCCTCACCGCCAGAACCATCTGCAGGGAGATCGCGAGCCCGACGAAGGCAAGCAGCGGACGCAGCCACCTGCGGGACGCGAAGGGGATGTGACCTCGAGGATCCATGGTGTGACTGCCGGCGAGTCGGAGGTTGGCTAGATTTGGGCGAATGTGCAGCGGCCAATTCTGCAGCCCCGGAGGGGCGAACTCATTGTAGCCCACCCGGTGCCAGGCAGCTTAGCCACAGCGGGGCGGCCTCGTCCGGTTGACTCACGGTGACGATGGCGTCCCGTTCGGGGCTCGGGCGATGCGTGGATCCGGTCTCTACAACGATGCCGCGCCGACGGCGCTGGGAACCGACTCGCCGGCAGGATGCCAGCGCTCCGTAGCGCCATCGCCGATTTCCTCAGTGTCTCTGCGGCTCAAATCACCCGCTGTGGCGTCACTTCACCGTCCAGTCGAATTCGAGGCGGGTGAGTGTTCCAGCCTGTTCATCGACGATTTCGAAATCCTTCAACTGCCACACTCCGTCCACCTTCTTCACGCTCCCCACGCTGAACGCCTTGATCAACGTGCCGCGTGCGTCGTAGGCCTCGGCCATCAGCGGCTGCTTGTGCTCCAGATCGATCCACGACCGGATTCGCACCGGACCGGCGCCCGCGCCTGCGGTGGCGGGACGCGAGCTTTCGAGAATGCGGCAGGGCCGGCCCTTCCGCATCTCGGGGCGTTCGCGGCGAATGACCTTTTGTTCGGGCCAGTGCAGGAATTCCAGTGACAGATCCGACACGCTGAAATCGGTTCCCGCGAAGGATTCATTGGGCCCGATCGGAGTCGTGGTGGCCGCCGAACCGCGTGTGAGGTGTCGCTCTGGAATCGTTCCCGGCTGGTAGTGAAGAATGAGGGTCTCGCCGCCGGCGTTCCCTGAGGCAGCGGCACGGTAGGTCACCGTCCAGTCGTCGCCCACCGCTGGCACGTGGGTTTCGATGCGGAGGGGAACCTGAGTGCGGTGTCCGTCGGCTGAGCGTCGGTGCAGGATCGCGGCGTTGGTAAAACTCTGGGAGGGCCGGGCGGTTCGCAGTTCGGCGGCGAGGGCGGCGCCTTCGGTGAGGTCGGAACCGGTGGACTCGGCGCCCTGCGAGAGCGGGCTGAACGCCCGCAGCGCAAGGACGAGAGCGACCACGGGGCGCATGAACGTGCGTCGGATCCCGACGGCGACCAGGGGACGAAGGCTCATGAAATGCGGGGGGCGGGGCGGTCCGGTGAGGGTTTGGGGGCGGCGGGGGTGAAGCGAATCGAGGCGCGTTCACCTCGGCGGCCTTCGATGATCAATCCCGGCGGCGTCATTCCCGGCATGGCGGAGCAGCCGCAGGCGGTATCGTGCTTCAGGGAAAACCGGCGCGGCCGGAAGCGCCGCCACAGGAAAATCCCGGCGGTGGCTGCCACCACCCCGAGGGCTGCCGGCTGCTGCCAATCCATGGACCAAACCTCGTCACTCAGAACGGGAAGTCAACGTCTGCGACGATTGACGCCCCATCGGCCGCGTGGCTCTAGTCGGGGGATGCGAGACTGTCATCTCCGATTCCGCCGAACCGCCAGTTTGTCCGGACTGTCGCTGGCTTGGATTCTTGGGCTCGGCGTGGTGGTGGCGGGATGCGGCGGTGGCAAAGCCCACGGAAAGGGCGGGGGAGCGCCAAAGGTGCTCGTCCACCCGGTGCCGTCGGATCGCATCCGCGCCCTGGATTCCGGATCCGGCAAGGTGGTGCGCGTCGATGCCCGGCTGAAGTTTGTCGTCCTCGACTTCTCCCTCACCGCGGTGCCCCAACCCGGACTCCGCTTGGACGTCGTGCGTGACGGGACGGTGGTGGGCGAGCTCCGGGTCACCGGGCCGGCCTCGGGGACGGCGACGGTGGCGGATCTCGTGTCCGGCGAGGCCGCAGGCGGGGATTTGGCGCGTCCCAAGGCGCCGTAGGCGGTGCCGACCGGGCAAATATTCCCCTCATTCCCATGGAATTGGTGTTTGACCGCCTTTTCATGGGGTCGATAGCTTCCGCGGCTCCGAATCCAACGGTTTTTCAGTATGTTTGGCACCATTCGTAAGCATCAGCAGTGGCTCTGGATCGTGATCATCGCCGGGGTGATCATCAGTTTCGTGGCCTATTTCAGCCCCAATCAGCCTGCGCTGCGCGGTCTCGCCGGCGGTGGAGGCGAGTTCGGCTCCTTCAATGGCAAGCCGCTGACCCGCGAGATGCTGATGTCCTTCGGACGCCAGGCGCAGCTTGCCGGTCGTCTCCGTTTCGGTGACGCCGCCGACAGCGCCCAGGCCCGCCAGATGGGATTCGATCTCAACCAGCAGCGGCTCGAACTCCTGTTCGTCGACTATAAGCTCAAGGAATTCGGTATCACCGCGAGCGATGACGCTGTGGCCTCCTGGATCCGCGACAACCTGCGCGATCCGAAGACCGGCACCGTGGACTATCAGGCGTTTGTTGACCGCGTCCTCACCGCCAACCGGTTCAGCGAGGCGGAGTTCCAGGATTTCGTGCGCCGCCAGATCGGACTGACCCATCTTCGCGACGTGATTTCGGTGGCCGGTCAGCTGGTCAGCCCGGAGGAGGCCAAGACCGAATTCCGCCGCATGAACGAGCAGTCCATCGTCAGCGTGGCGATGTTTTCCCCCACCAACTACAGCGCGCAGGTCGCCGTCGGTCCGATGGAGCTCCGTCAGTTCTTCACCAACCAGCTCGCCAATTACCGGATCCCCGAGCAGACCGTCGTGAGCTACCTGCGCTGGGATGCCGCGAAGTTCACTCCGGAGGTCGAGGCGGACATCGCGAAGCGTCCGGACATGACCAACCAGTTCCTGGCGCTCTATCGTCAGCGTGGGGCTGATTTCTTCCGCGACAAGAACGGCACCGTCCTGAGCCAGGATGCGGCCATCGGCGAGATCCGCCGCAACGTGGTGGAGTCGGAGTCGCTCAGCCGCGCCGGCGCCGCCGCCACCGAGTTTGCCAATGCGCTCTATGCCATGGAGCCGCTCAAGGCCGAGAATCTGGCCGCCCTGGCCCAGAAGCAGGGACTCGCGGTTCGCGAAACCCAGCCGTTCTCCGAGAGCCGTCTGCCTGTCGGTCTCGAGGACGCCGGCGAACTGGTTCGCGCGTCGGTCCGGTTGACCGCCGCCCAGCCGTTCACCCGCCCGGTCCGCACCGACAAGTCGGTCTTCCTGGCCGCCCTGATCCGTCGCATTCCCAGCCAGGTGCCGCCGTTCGAGCAGGTTGAAGCCCAGGTCACGGTGGACTACCGCCGCGCCAAGGCCACGGAGCTCGCCCGCACCGCGGGTCAGAACTTCGCCGCGGCCGCGCAGACCGCGGTGGCCTCGGGCAAGTCGTTTGCCGCCGCCGCCGCGGAGGCGAAGGTCAAGGCGCTGGATCTCCCGCCGTTCTCGGCCATCACCACCTCGCTGCCCGCCGGGGCTCCGGCGGTAAGTGTTCCGTTCCTGCAGCGCGTGGTTTCGAGTCTCAAGCCCGGCGCCGTTGGTCCCTTCATGCCGTATCTCGACGGTGGTCTGGTCGTGTTCCTCAAGGAGCAGAAGGCCGCCGATGAATCCCTCGTGAAGGCCGGCCTGAACAGCTTCCTCGAGGAGCAGCGCCGCCAGCGTCAGGAGGAGGCGTTCCAGGAATGGTTCGGACATGAGTTCCAGAAGTCCGGACTCGCCGCGTTGCTCAAGAAGAGCGACGGCGCGAATTGATCGACATGAATCCGGCCGCCCCGGCCATCAAGCTCTCGTCCCGTGCGACTTCGGAGTTCTGGGAAATCCCCGTACTCCACGAGGACGCCCAGCTGCTCGCGATCGACAAGCCGGCGAGATTGTTGACCTCTCCGGACCGCTACGATGCCGACCGGCCGAATCTCATGCGGCTCCTGCATGACGGCATTGCCACGGGCAAGCCGTGGGCGGCGGCGCGCGGGCTGAACTACCTCTCGA
>CANGMO010000322.1 GCA_947454295.1 Verrucomicrobiota bacterium
AACCGGAATTCCCCTGGAGCCCTGCGGCGTCTGCAATCCGTGCCAGCGCATCGCCCACCGGAACCACCCCGATGTGTCCTGGGTGCGGCCGGAAATGAAATCGCGGGTGATCAGCGTGGATCAAGTCCGCTCGGTGATCGACCGCGTCAATCTCCGCAGCTCCGAGAGCGCCTACAAGGTCGCGGTATTTTCCAGTGCGGACCGCATGAACACCTTTGCGGCAAATGCGTTTCTCAAGACGCTGGAAGAGCCGCCCGCCGGGTCGGTGCTCGTCCTGCTCAGCACCGAAGCCGACCGCATTCCCGACACGCTTCTCTCGCGCTGCCAGCGACTCAGCTTTGCGAGCGGCACCATCCGGGTCGACGACACGGTCGCGGCGTGGGTGGGACAATTCGCCGCCCTCGCGGAGCCGGCATCGCCACCGCTTTCCGGTCGATACCAGCTGCTGGGAACCCTGCTGAACTCGCTTGCCGGCGCCCGTGAGGTGATCGAGGAGCAGTTGACCGCCGCCTCCCCGCTCTCACGCCATGCCGACGCCGAGGCGAATCAGCGCGAGCGCTGGGAGGAGGAACTCGAGGCCGCCATTGAGGCGGAGTACCGGCGCCGCCGCTCGCAATTCGCCGCCGGCCTGGCCGCCTGGCTCCGGGACGTCTGGATGCAAACCCTCGGGGGCCCGGTCGAGCTCTCCTTCCTCCCCGGCCTTGCGGCGTCGACACAGAAGGTGGCCGCACGCCTCACCCCCGTGGAGGCGCGATCCAATCTCGATGCCTGGGAGGGCACGCAACGACTGCTGCATACCAATGCCCAGGAGGCGCTGGTCTTTGAAGTTGGCCTGCTCAACCTCAAGCTGTGAACGCGACGAGGAATGACGGGCCGAAATCCGTCAGCAGCACCGCTTCAAACGCCGCCGGAGGTCCCACCTCGCTGACGGTGGTGGGGCTACTCAGCCTCGTTTTGGGGGCGCTGCTGGGACTCTCGCTGCTGAAATTCGGAAACCCGGTGATTCTCGACCGGCAGGTGGGCGCGCCGTCCGGAATTCTCGATGCCCTGCCCCTCACCGTTTCCTGGCCGGCCTCCTGGGGCCAGGGACTCGTACTGCTGTTCAGCCTCGCCACCGTCGGATTGATGATCTTCTCGCGCAGCAGCCCGCTCCCCGGCCGAGCGCGTCAGGCCTGGCTGTGGCTGCCGCCCGTTCTGTGGCTGATCTGGCAGGGGATTTCAGCCGGTCGCACCGTCGATGCCGAACTGACCTCGTTCACCCTGCCCCACTTTGCCGCACTCGTTGCCTGCTATGCCATCGGCCTCTTCGTGGTCAGTCGCGAAGGGACACCCCGACTGCTGCTGGTGTTCCTGCTCACCGGGTTCGTTGTGTGCCTGGTGCGCGGCGTGAACCAGCATCAAGTGGAGTTCAAACGCGACCGACAGACGCTGGTGGACGGCGAGAAATCCGGCTGGAAGGAGTTTCCGCCGGCGGTGTTGGAGCAGATGCGCAGCGATGGCCTGATCGTCCACACCAATCAGGTGGACATCGCGAATCCCATGATCCTGCTGAAGCTCCAGAAAGGACGGATCCACGGAACGCTCGTGTACCCCAACGCCCTGGCAGGGGCGATTCTGCTCCTGTTCCCCGCAATGCTCACGCTGGCCGTCTTCGGCACCGGGACGTTGCGTCCGCCTATCCGCTATCTGCTGCTGGCGCTGGTGGCCTTCCTAGGACTCGGGTGCCTGTATTGGACGGGATCCAAGTCCGGCTGGCTGATCGCCCTGGGGCTGGTGGGCGTGCGTCTGATTGGCTCCCAGATTCCGCGCCGATTCCGGCTACCCTTGCTCGCCGCCGTGGTGGTGGTCGGACTGGCCGCCTTCGGAATTCGTTTCCGCGCGTATTTCTCGGCCGGCGCCACCAGCGTCGGGGCTCGGTTTGACTACTGGCATGCGGCCGCCTCGACCGCGGTTTCCAATCCGCTCACCGGCACCGGCCCCGGAACCTTTCAACGCCCGTATGGCCGCCTAAAATCCCCCGATGCCGAAATGGCGCGCCTCGTGCACAACGATTACCTGGAACAGTTCTCCGATTCCGGAATCCCGGGCGGCCTTCTGTATTTAGCGTGGGTGGGCAGTCTGGTGGTCGCGGTGGGACGTCACGCCCTGCAAAGCCGTCAGCCGGTGCTTCAAGCCCTGGCTCTGGGGGTTCTTGCGTGGTTTGCCCAGGGGTTCGTCGAGTTCGGTCTCTATATTCCCGCGCTCTCCTGGAGTGCCTTCACGCTGGCTGGCGTGCTGGCGGCCCTTCCCGTCGAACGAGACGAGGCCGACGCCTAATCCCGCGTCTTGGACGACGTGCGCTCCACCTTGGCGACCCGCAATTCGAAGGCCGAATACCACTGGGCGCGCCCCTTTGCCTGCGCCGTGCGGTGCTCGGCATGGGTTCGCCATCCGGCAATCGACGCCTCGTCCTTCCAATAGCTCACGGTGATACTCACCCCGGTGTTGGAATCACGGGCGAAGTCCACTCCAAGAAATCCCGGCTGCGTCACCGCCAGCTCCAGCATGCGGGACGCCATGTCGGCATACCCTGCATCCTCGGGTTTGCGCAGCGACGTGAAGATGACTGCGTAATACGGAGGCTCGGGCGTCTGGGCCAGTCGGGGAATGGAGGGCGATTCCATGGAAGGCAGTTCCGCGGCACGGACAGGACTTGGGACTTAACTCCGCTCAGGGATTGAGACGCTTGAGCACGGTGTCGAGCAGCTCGGGAGCGCAGGCCACTGCGGAGTTGGCACCGGGACGTGACGCATCACGCCCCTGCCAGTCGGTGATCTTGCCACCGGCGCCCTCGATGCAGGGGATCAGCGGGAGCAGATCCCAGGAGTTCATGATGGGATCGACCATCACGTCCGCCCAGCCGCTGGCGACCAGCAGATAGCCATAGCAATCGCCGAACGAACGGTACAAGCGCACCGAGCGGGTCAGCGCGTCAAAGGCGGGTCCGTTCTGATGCACCGCCGGCAGCAATGGATCACTGGTGAGCAACGTGGCCGCCTCCAGGGGCGGCGCCGGGCGGAGACGCACGCGCTCGCCATTGAGCGTAGTGACCTTGCCGTCCCCCATCATCAACTTGCCCAACACGGGTTGGTGAACGCAGCCCAGAACCGGCTTTCCCTGATGAAGCAGGCCGATCAGCGTTCCAAAGAGAGGCACCGCCGTAATGAAGGACTTGGTGCCGTCGATCGGATCCAACACCCAGACGAAGTCGGCGTTCCCATTCACCGTGCCGAACTCTTCGCCGACGATTCCATGGCTGGGAAACCGTTTTTCGATCAGGCGGCGCATGACCTCCTCGGCGCCGCGATCCGCCACGGTGACGGGGGATTCATCGGCCTTCCGCTCAACCCCGACGGCGCGACTGCCGTACCACGGAAGGATGGCCGCGGCGCTGGCGGCGGCGAGTTCACGGATGAAGTCTTGGTACGGATCCAGGTTCACGTGGCGGAAGGAAACCAAGAACCCGCGGGTTTGAACACGGTTTTGGTGCGTCGGTCGGGTAACTTTTTTGGGTGATGCGCACGCAGCCGGACTTCGGCTAGTCTCCCAGCGGAAGTTTTGACTCCTTTTGTCCCTGTTCCAATGCCAGAAGGATCCGCTTTCGCCACAGCCCGCCACCATAGCCACCCAGGGCGCCCCCCTTGTTCACCACGCGATGGCACGGAATGAGGATCGCGAGCCGGTTGCGCCCATTGGCGGTTCCGACCGCACGACACGCCCCTGGATGGCCCGCGCGTTCCGCGAGCTGCTCGTAGGACCAGGTTTCGCCGTAGGGAATCCGCTGCAGCGACATCCAAACCGATTCCTGGAAGGGCGTCCCGCGAACCACCAACGGCACTGAGAAGGATTGCCGGGCTCCCGCGAAGTACTCCTTGAGCTCGATGGCGAGCGACGCCAGCCATGGATGCACCCCGGGAACCGAGGCCAGGCCAAGGCTCTTCTCGAGCGCCTTCACCTGCCGCGCGGCGCGTTGAGGATCCGAGAATTCGAGCAGGCAAATGCCGTCGTCCACCGCGCCAACCAGCAGCGGGCCGACGGGTGAATCCAGGATCGTGGTGGTGATGAACGC
>CANGMO010000323.1 GCA_947454295.1 Verrucomicrobiota bacterium
AGCAAAAGGACCAAAACAAGTCCCAGGAATCACAGCAGTCCAAGGACTCGAAGGATTCCAAGGACGACAACGCCAAGTCCGAGCCCAAGTCGCCGCAGGATGGCAACCCCGACAAGCAGGACGGCAAGGATCCGTCCCAGTCGGAAGCCAAGAAACAGGAGGCGGAGTCGGGACAGAAGCAGGATGGCAAGGACGGCAGTGCCGCCGGCCAGAAAGCCGAGGGCAAGGACGGCAAGGGGCAAGCCATCGGCATGGAGGAGGGCAAGGCTGGAGAAATGAGCCGCGCCCAGGCGGCCAAACTCCTGGATGAACAAAAGGGCGACGAAAAGGCGCTGGTGTTCCAGCCCGGAGGCCAGGGCAAGCGCTCCCGGGATCAGTCCCAACGCAGTCGAAAGACGTGGTGATGCACCCAACCCCCTTTCCATTCCATAGACGGATCGGTTTCGGCGCCTGGCGCCGGGCTTGGTTCTGGCTTTGGCTCGCCGCGTGGAGCGGTCCGGGGCTCTTTGCTTCGATGGCCGGCTCGCTGGTGGCGCGACTCGAACCGGACTCGATCGCCGCCGGCGAGACCGCCACCCTGCAGCTGATCTTCAAGGACTGCGGCAATGTCGACGCGCCCCAGCTGCCAGCCATTCCCGGGTGTCGCATCCAGTATTCCGGAGTCAGCCAGCAGTACGTTGTCGGACCGGAGGGCACCTTCCGAGCGACCATTCACAATTACGCCCTCCAACCCTCCTCGGCCGGCGTCATCGAGATTCCCGGGTACAGCATGGAGGTCGATGGGCAGAAGCTCGCCTCGCAACCACTCCGGCTCACCGTGGGCAAGGGCTTCGATCAGTCGGAAATCGGATTCCTCAAGGTGGTCCTGGAAAAGAACGAGGCTTACCTCGGGGAAACGCTGCCCGCCGAGGTGCGCTTTTATTTCAAGTCCTCGCCGGTCGACATCCAGCCGGTACCCACCCTCAAGCTCGACGGATTCGTGATCAATCGCCAGGGCGAGCGTCGGCAGGGAAACGAGCGGGTGGGGAACGACATCTATAGCGTCGTCGCCTGGCGCATGGCGCTCACCGCGGTGAAAACCGGCGACCTCGCACTCGGACCGGCCGAGCTGGAGACAATCTACAACATCCAGTCGCGAAACCGTCGGCGCGGGGCATTTGATGATCCGATTTTTGACCGCGTTTTCGGAGGCGGTGGCGAGCGTCGGAAGCTCACTTTCACCAGCGAAACCAATCTGATCCGCATCATCGCGCCTCCCCGCGAGGGTCGACCCGCCACCTTCAACGGCGCGGTGGGACAGTTCCAGATCGAGATGAGCGCCACACCGGCAAAGGTCGCTGTCGGCGATCCCGTCACGGTGCGTGGCAAGATCACCGGCCGCGGGGGCTTCGATTCGCTGAAGATTCCCGACTTTCCCGCCGGCGCGGGATTTCAGGTGTATGCCGGGTCGAACCACTTTGAGCCCACCGACGATCTCGGCCTGACGGGCACCAAGACCTTCGAGCAGATTCTGGTTCCGGAGCGCGGCGAGCTGAAGGCCATCCAATGGCCCGCCTTCTCGTTCTGGAATCCCGAGACACGCCGCTACGAATCGGCGGCCATTCCTTCCATGCCGATCGACGTCCGCGGCGCCGCCGTGGCGCAGGCGGCGCCGGCGGGATCGATTCCCGCGGGCGGGGCGGCCCCGGTGGTTCCCAGCAATCCCAGCTCCGACTTCCGTCCCCCCACCCTCCGCGACACCCCTCACCGCGTCCTGCGCGCGCCGGTCCTCGACACCCCGTGGTTTCTGGGACTCTTCGCCCTGCCCGGTGCGGCCTGGGCGGTCCTCACTGCCATTCTCCGCTGGCGCGCACGGCCACGTGATTTCAGTCGACAGCTTCGGGAGCAGCGTTCCCAACGCGTGGACGAGGCCTATCGCAAGGTCGTGCAGTCGGGAAGCTCGGGAAACTCGGCTGAATTCTTCTCAGCGCTCAACGACTGGATGCAGCTTCGACTGGCCATCGCCCTGGACCGCCCCGGTGGCGCGTTCACCGGCGAAGTCATCGACACCCTGCTCCGCCCGCGCGGACTTCCCGAGGCCACCGTGGCCCAGTTGGACCGTCTCTTCACCGCCGCGGATCAAGCCCGATATTCCGTCAACACCAGCGCCAGCCGCCTGGAAGCCCTGCAGGCCGATGCCGAGGCCGTCGAGGCAGTCCTGAAATCCTGGAAAGGCACCCCATGAACCGCGCGCCTTCCCTCCTCAGCCGCTTCCTGCGTCTTGGCATGACTTCAGTCGCCGGGCTTTGGTTGGCGCTGCAATTGATCGGCGCCGACACCGCAGCCACCTTCGATGCAGCGAACCACGCACTCGCCGCCGGACGCGCTGACGAGGCGGCGCGGCTGTACGACCGGCTCGTGCAATCGGGTGGCACCTCGGCTGCCATTGAGCGCAACTGGGCGCTGGCTTGCCAGCAGACGGGGTTGAATGCCCAGGCGCTGCTGCATCTCCGTCGCGCCGCCCAACTCGCACCTCGAGATGCCGACATCCTCGCCGACCTCCGCGCGCTGCGCACCAAGCTGGGGGCGGCCACCGGATCGGAATCCCGCGACGCCTCGTGGATTCGCCTGCTGAGTGTCGACACCTGTGGCTGGACCGCACTCGCCTTGATGTGGATTACCGGCGGTGTGGGGATCGCCCGAACCCTGCGGCCGGCGTTCCGAGATCGTTTGACCGGAGCCCTGGTGGGCGGAGCCACTGCCACCGCGCTCGCCACGCTGCTCGCGGGTGTGGCGTATCTGGATTTCCAATCCCAGCCCAACGCGATCGTCCTGCAAGGCGACACCATCCTGCGTCAGAGCCCGATCGACGAAGCCCGCCCCGCCTTCACCGCGCCGGCTGCCGCCGAATTGCGCGTGCGCGATACCCGCCCCGGCTGGGTGATGGGCGAAGATCCCGCCTCCGGCCGCTTCGGCTGGGTGCCTCAGAAGCAGCTGGGATTCGTGATTCCGTAGCCCCTCTCCCCCGTGCCCGTCGATTGAGTTCTGTCGCCGGGTTCCGCAGGCCGCGCCCACCGGCTATCACGGGCCACCGATTACAGATCACCGATCCCGGTCCGATTTCCCAACTCCGATCTGCGATCTCCGACGGCCGCCCGCCTTTTCCCTTGGCTCGCGCTCCCGGGCTCGCTATCTGAACTGGCAATGATTCCCCTTCGGTCCCGCGTCCCGCTCGTCCTGGCATTGCTGGCGAGTTTGGCCACGGGGATCTTCACCGGGTGCGCCACCCATCGCGGATTCGAGAGCACGGGAGTCCACGTCTTCGAGACCAATCAGGTCATCCGGGTGAACATCGATGGCCAGCTGTTCACCGAATACCACTTTCGCGACGTCTCCCGGCCGTTCCTGTACCCGATCGTCAACGAGCGCGGCGACCATTTCACCCGCCGCTGGCCACAGGAGACGGTGGCCGGGGAGGAACACGATCATCCGCATCATCACGCCCTGTGGTGGGCCCATGGCAGTGCCAATGGGGTCGATTTCTGGAGCGAGGAAAAGAACGCCGGACGCACAGTGCATCAATCCTTCGCCGCGATCGAATCGGGCGCCCACTCCGGCAGCGTGACCAGCCGGAACCGGTGGATCGCGAAGGATGGAACGGTGATCGCCGACGACGTGCGGACCTTCGCCTTTATCAAGGGAGAGGGCGGCGCCCGGATCATCGATGTCACCGTCACCGTTCATGCCACCCATGGGGACCTGGTCCTGGGCGACACCAAGGAGGGCACCATGGCCATCCGACTCGCCGAGTCGATGCGCGTGGCCCAGCCTGCCAAGAAGGCCGGACTCGGGCACATCGTAAATAGCGAGGGCGTTCGCGACGCGGATGCCTGGGGCAAGCGGGCCAGTTGGGTCGACTACACCGGCCCGGTGAACGGCCGCACCCTCGGCGTGGCGATGTTCGATCACCCGACGAATCCGCGCTTTCCCACCCACTGGCACGTCCGCGACTACGGCCTCTTCGCCGCCAATCCGTTCGGCCTGCACGATTTCACCAAGGCCGAAAAGGGCGCCGGCGACTTCCGTATTCCCGCCAACGGGCAGGTTACCTTCCGTTACCGGGTGCTG
>CANGMO010000324.1 GCA_947454295.1 Verrucomicrobiota bacterium
CCGGAGGGGAAAACAACCAAGACGCGAAGGCTCCGCACTTTGGACCTTGGACTAAATTCCCGTCCCCGGACTTTCGACCTTCGACTAGAGACTTCAGACGAATTCCCCCCTCCGCTTCTACCCTTCAACCGCATCACTGCTCTCCCCCCATCCGTGGTCTAAACCCGGTTCCGAGTCTCACGGCATGATCGCGTGTCACAAAAACGGTCGTGCGACCACCCATGGGCATGATTGAATGCAGCCCAACCTCAGCCATGGATCCACTCGTCGAATCCCGGCTCATCACCGAATGCCGCAATGGGAATCGTGAGGCGTTTCGGCCGCTGGTGGAGCAATATCAGTCGCTGATTTGTGCCCTGGGCTACAGCGCCAGCGGCAACGTCGGCCTCAGCGAGGACATTGCCCAGGAGACCTTTCTGATCGCCTGGAAGCAGCTCCCGCAATTGAGGGAGCCGGCGCGGTTCAAGGCCTGGCTTTGCGGCATCGCGCGCAACCTGATTCAAAACCACCTGCGACGCGACCGTCGCTCCGGCGAGGTGCAATCCACCGAGGCACTGGAACACGTCGACGACCCGAATCCCCAGCCGGCCGAAGCCGCGATCCGAAGCGAGGAGGAGGCCCTCGTGTGGCAGGCGCTCTCGGCAATCCCGGATCCGTATCGCGAACCGATCGTGATGTACTACCGGGAGGACCAGTCCATCGAGGCAGTCGCGGCCGCGCTGGATCTGTCCGAGGTCGCGGTGCGACAGCGCCTCTCGCGCGGCCGCGCGATGCTTCGCGAACAGGTGGCCGCCTTGGTGGAGACGACGCTGACCCGCACCCGCCCAGGCCCCTCGCTGACCATTTCCACACTCGCCCTGATTCCCATGACGCCCGGCAAGGTAGCCATCGCCGTTGGTTCCGCGCAGGGCATGGTGTCCGGAGCTGCGAAAGTCGCCGGCGTGGCGAAGTGGGTCATGCTGGGACCTGTGTTGCTTTCCTCCTTGAGCCTCCTCCTGGGGATCCGCGAGGAACGACGCCACCGCGCCGCCCATCCTCCCAGCGCCGCCTTCCGGAGGCTGGTCGTGCGCGTGCGCTGGATCGGCCTGGCCGCTGCCGCGGCCATCGGATTGATCCTTGGGCCAGCGGTGGCGCTGCGATCGCTGCGCACCCAGCCCTCGACCTATCCCGACGTCGTGGAGATCTACCTCCGGGCGACCGATCCCGCGTGGATGAGTGTGGTGATACCAGTGCTCTGCATCGGGTTTGTTTCGTGGAGCGGCCGACGACTCATTCAGCAGCAGCAGGAAGACCAGCGCGCCTCTCAGCCAGGATCGGCGACCACGGAGCCGTCGCCCGACAAGTCGCAGGCTGCGCTGACCCTGCGATTGACCCAATTGGCCATCTCCATGATCTGGCCCGCAGTCGTCTTCGCCTCCATTTCATTCAAGACGGTAAACTGGGGAGCCGGTTCGGCGGTGCTGGCGATGTCCGCGGCGATGGTGGCGATCTGCTGCTGGCAATGCCGACGCGCGCAACGGTGGCATCGACCGTTGATCGGGGCCACCTGGCTCGGCTTGGTATTTGTGCTGCTCGTTGCCGTCCCGCTGACGTTGCCTGCGTGGCGCGATGCAGGTGTCGTGGAACCGAAGTGGACGCCGGCCCTCACCGAATGCCTCGTGATCGCCTACTTCGCGTGGAGTGCGATGTCCTGGCAGCGTCATTCGATCCAGCGCCCGCTGGGCCTGCCGTCGAAGTCAGCTGAAGCCCGGGTCGCGTAGGTTCGGCGATGGACGACGGCGGCGGATCCGGGCACGGTTGGCGCATGCCTTACCAGGTTCCACCACGCGCGGGCGACCGCCTGCGCCGGGCCATTCCGTTCGGCCTCGGTGAGACAAAACCGAAGCACTTCCGCGACATGCTGCGCGTGGTGTGGAAGAACCGCGACAATCTCCCGCACGCCTGGAAGGTCCTGACCCGCGGCGTGTGCGATGGCTGCGCCCTCGGGGTGGCCGGGCTGCACGACTGGACGATTCCCGGCATCCATCTCTGCATGACGCGGCTGAATCTGCTGCGCTTGAACACCATGCCGGCACTCGATCCCGCGTTGCTGGCGGACGTGGAGGCACTGGCCAAGAAAGTGGCCTCGAAGAGTCCGCACAATTCGGCCCAGGCACATCCGTCGTCTGCCGCGCTCCGCATGGACAATGCCGCCCTGCGTGAACTGGGACGCCTGCCGTATCCGATGCTGCGTCGACGCGGCGAGCCAGGCTTTCAGCGGATCTCCTGGGACCAGGCCAATGCCCTCCTCGCCGAACGCCTGCGCGCCATCGACCCAAAGCGACTGGCGTTCTTCGTCACTGCCCGCGGGGTGACCAATGAGGTCTACTACGTGGCGCAGAAGGTCGCCCGGTTCCTCGGTACCAATCACGTCGACAACGCCGCCCGCCTCTGCCACGCGCCGAGCACCGGTGCCATGAAGCACGCGATCGGCTACGCAGCGTCGACCTGCAGTTATCGCGACTGGTACGGCACCGACCTCATCGTCTTCTTCGGCGCCAATCCCGCCAACGATCAGCCGGTCACCACCAAGTATCTCCACGAAGCCAAGGAGCTCGGGACGAAGATCGCCCTCGTGAATCCGTATCTGGAGCCCGGCATGCGCCGCTACTGGGTGCCTAGTTCCACTTCGAGCGCGCTGTTCGGCACGGATCTCGCCGACTGGTGGTTTCCGGTGGGGCAGGGCGGTGACATCGCCTTCATCTACGGCGTGCTCAAACTGCTGGTCGAGAAAGGCGGCGCCAATCGCGAGTTCATCGAACGCCACACCGAGGGATGGGCCGAAATGGCGTCCCACGTCCGGTCGCTCGACTTCCCCACGCTGGAGGCGCAGGCCGGACTCCCGCGCGCCGCCATGCACGAGTTCGCGGAACTGCTGCGCCGGTCGCGCAATGCCGTGTTCGTCTGGAGCATGGGCATCACCCAGCATTCCTACGGCGGCGACGCCGTGAGCGCGGTGCTCAACCTCGGACTCGCCATGGGCTACGTCGGTCGCGAAAAAACCGGCCTGATGCCAATTCGCGGTCACAGCTCAGTGCAGGGCGGCGCCGAAATGGGCTGCTATTCGACCGCGCTGCCCGGGGGAAAATCACTCAACGCGGAAACCTGCGCGGCGCTGTCGCGCGAATACGGATTCGAAGTCCCCTCCTGGCCCGGCATGACCTCGGTTGACATGGTGGAGGCCGGGCATCGCGGGGAACTCGATCTGCTGTGGTGTCTCGGCGGCAATTTTCTCCGAACGCTTCCCGAACCGGACCACGTCGCCCGCGCCCTCGAGGCAATTCCGTTTCGCGTGCATCAGGACATCCTGCTCAATGACCAAATGTTCCTGGAGCCAGGCGAGGCTGTGCTCCTGCTGCCCGCACAAACCCGATACGAGCAATCGGGCGGCGGCATCGAAACCACCACCGAACGGCGCATTGCCTTCAGTCCGGAGATTCCACGTCAGGTGGGCGAGGCACGGGCCGAGTGGCAGATTCTTCGCGACGCTGCGGCCGCGGCGCATCCGGAACGGGCGGAATTGCTGGGATGCACCAGCGGACCAGCCATCCGCGCGGAGATCGCCCGCGTCGTACCCTTCTATGCCGGGTGCGAGACGCTCACCAAGACCAGGGACGCCATCCAGTACGGCGGTCCGCGTTTGTGTGACGACGGCGCCTTCGGAACACCGGACGGACGGGCGCACTTCAAGGTGATCGATCTTCCCGGTTCGCCGGCCCCGGCCGATCCGGTCGAGGAGGGGATTCCGCCCCGGCGTCAATTCATGCTCTCCACTCGGCGCGGTAAGCAGTTCAACACCCTCATCTACGCCGAGGTGGATCCGCTGACCGGCGCCGGTCGCGACGCCATTTTCATCGCGCCCGAGGACGCCGCGGAACTCGGGTTCAAGGCCGGCGATCGCGCCGCCGCCGTGAATGCACTGGGCCGCTATGAGGGTACCATCTTTCCCGCGCCACTGGCCCGCGGAAGCCTGCAGGTGCACTGGCCCGAGGGGAATCTGCTGCTGCGCCACGGCATCACCGATCCCGTCGCCGGCGTACCGGAGTACAACGCCATGGTC
>CANGMO010000325.1 GCA_947454295.1 Verrucomicrobiota bacterium
CGTGAGTTTGGGTTCATTGGCGATGGCGATCAGTTTCTCGCCCTTGTCCACGTCGTGAATCGCCACCACCGCCACCTCGCAGCGCGCCCCGTACTGCGGAAAGGCGCCCGCGAAGGCCTCTTCGACAGCCGTGAGGCTCACCATTTCGCCGCTGATTTTGGCGAATCGCTTCAACCGTCCGAGAATGAACACGAATCCATCATCATCCACGCGCACCATGTCGCCGGTGTCGTACCATCCGCCCAGGGCCTGGAATTTCGCATCGGGCTCGGGATTCAGATAGCCCTTCATGATGTTGGGGCCTCGCACGAGCAGTCGACCGCCCTCCGCGATGCCGTCCACCGCCTCCAGCTTCCATTCCACGCAGGGAAGGAAGCGGCCGACCGATCCAAACTTTACGTCAACCCGGGAATTGATGCACAGGGCGGGACTGCATTCCGTGGCGCCGTAGCCCTCCAGCAGACGGACGCCAAAGGTCCGGGCCCAGGTGTTGGCGGTGGCCTCCTGCACCTTCTCCGCCCCTGCCACCAGGTATTTGAGCGAGTTGAAATCGTACGGATGCGCACGGCGGGCGTATCCATTCAGAAAGGTATTGGTTCCGAGCATGATGGTGCAGGCGCGGTCGTACACCGCCGCCGGCACCACGCGGTAGTGCAGCGGCGACGGGTAGAGGAACACGTAGAGCCCGCGGATGAGCGGGAACAGCGTGCACCCAGTGAGACCAAAGCTGTGGAACATCGGCATGGCGTTGAAGAACCTCTCGTGGTCCGTCAGGTCCATCGTGCCGTTCAGCTGACGCACGTTGGCGAGGAGATTGCGATGGGTGAGCACCACGCCCTTGGGTACGCCCTCTGAACCCGAGGTAAACAGTACCACCGCCGGATCGGCGCTGGCGTCGCCAGCCTCGGAATGACGCGGCCGGTAGGCGCCGCCGCAATCCCAGTACTGTCGCGCCAACGCGGTGAGGCGGGTTCCGGATCCGATGCCCTGGCGCACGTCTTCCAGATAGATCAATTCGATCCCGGCGGCGGTCAGCGGTTCCAGGTGGAGCTTGGCCTTTTCCAGAAACGCGCGGGAAGTCAGCACACGTCTCAATCCGGCCAGCTGACAGCACTGAAGCATCACCGGAATGCCGGTGGAGAAGTTCAACAAGGCGGGGATATAGCCGGCAGCCCAGAGACTCAGCAGCGCCGTCGGGGCGGCGTTGGCATTGGGGAGGAGGATGCCAATCCGTTCCGCTCCCCCGGCGGGACCGCGTCCCCACCGCCGAATCCATTCGCCCGCGAGCACTTCAGTTCCGGCCATCAGGCGGCGGTAGGTCAGCTCGGTTAGCGTGAAATCCTCCAAAACCACCTTCCCGGCCAGCGAGTGCGCTGTTTCGGCCACCGCGGCCAGCGCGGTCCGAGCCCCAAAACCCATTTCCGTGTCCACCTGCTGCCGCACCATCGCGTCCCGCAACCAGGTGGTGCGCTTCTGGCGCGCCACCGCGTTGCGCGTTCCATCCGGCAACCGCGGCGGAAGCATGGCGTCGCTGAAGTGAGCGGACACCCGCGGAAACCACTGCGTCCAGCCGGTGTGGCGAACCCAGTGCGTTCGGCTGGCGCCGCGGAGGTAGGCGGTGATCACCTTCGCCCCAGTCTTGTGCAGCAAGAATCCGGTGCCATCGAACACCTTCATCAAGGCCCCCGTGAGGGTGATCCGACCTTCCGCAAACAACACCAGGCGCCCCCCGGTTGCGAGGAACTCCGCCATCCGCTTCACCGCGTACGGCGAACTGGTGTCCACCGGGAAGGTCCGGCGATTGATCATGATCTTGCGGTGGAGCCAGGAAGTCTGGGCGGTGGTGCTGGAGCTCACGAACTTCCAGTCGTCGTCGAGGCATACCAGCAGGAAGAGCCAGTCGAGCCACGACACGTGATTCGGAATCAGCAGGACGGGTCCCGGCGTGTCGAGCACCTCGGTATTGTATGCCCGAAATCGGAATAGCAATCGGACCAGAACTTGGAGGAAACGTTTCATGGAACAGGAGAATTTGCCGTGATCGCGGCCCGCCGCGCAGCCAGAGAACGCCGTGGCCCAAACACAACCACCAGCAGCACCGCCCCTGAAGTGACTGAGGCGATTGGGGCGGCCCAGGCGTCGATCGGCGGTTGGGAACTCGTCGTCGAGGCGAGCGAAAACGTGGCACTGAGCAACGCACCGGCCCCTGGAAATGGCGCCACGGCGAGTTCACGCCCGGAGGCGTTCACCCACTGGGAAATGCCGGAACTGGCGACTCGAAAAATCGGCACGCCACACTCGGTGGCCCGGAGTCGGGTCATCCGGGCGTTGTGTCGATGCTCGCGCACTCCCCACGATTCCACATCCATGGTCGGCACCACCAGTGCCCGGGCGCCGCGACGAATGAGTCCATCAACCACCTGCCGGTAGCTGAGGTCATAGCAAATCGCGATGCCAATGGGCCCCCAGGGGGATTCCCAGAGCTGCTGGGTCCGGGCGGGAAGTCCATCGGAGAAGAACTGAATCGGACGGGACTTCGCCTGACGAAACGCGATCTGTCCGTCAGGCCCAACCACAAAGGCGGTATTGTAAAACTCCTGGGCTGCGGGACCGGAAGCCTTCGGCGCCAGCCGACGGATCGCAGCCCATCCCCCGTCTGCAACGGCGTTGGTGGACGGCTCAACCAGCTCCTTCCCGCCCGCGATGAGCCATTTGTGGTTCTTGGCGCACCAGGTTTGGATGGAGTCGGGCACCGGACCATCAAACGTGTATTCGCTCAGCACGATCAACTCCGCTTCGGGATGCGCCTTCACCGCGCGCGTGAGGGCAACCAGCACCTCCGGGGGGCCGGGGAATTCCAATTGAATCCCGATCATCTGTACGTGGCGGTCGGACGGTTCAGGTGCTGTGTCGCGGGTCCGGCCCCAGAACGCGATGCCGGCCACGGCCACCAGGAGAGCCGCAAGATAACGCCATTCGCGTCGCTGCACCAAGACCAACCCCAGACCCGCAAGCCCCATCGCCATGGCACCGAGGCCATAGGTCCCGAGGAGTCGGGCCAGACCGGCAACCGATTCCTGAAACGGACTGGCCGCGGCAAACCAGGTGAAGCGCAGCCACCATACCTCACTTCGAAAAAACTCGATTCCGCACCACAAGACCGGGGCCAGAATGAGTGCCGCCTTGGTGCCCCAGAGGCTCTGAACGCGGCTCAGCACCGACACGAACATCGCATGAAACGAGGCAAGAATGAGCCACAGGATCGGCGCGACCGGACCGAAAATCGTCCAAAGAAATCCGGTCTGAAAAACGAAAACACCGAGCCCGGCAATCAGACCGGCGTAGAACGCCTGACGGGCGGTCGCGAGCCGGCGGAGATCAAACAAACAGGCCAGCGCCCCCAGCGTAAGCCACCCGAGTCGGGGAATCTCGAACGCCGTCTGGAACAACCCCACCGCCCCCACGACCGCGCCGCATGCCCGCAACGAATTCCAGGCAAAGGTGCGCCTCCCGTCCTCCTCGGGAGCTTCATCCGCTGGGATGCTGGCGGATACGGGATTCATGAGGTGTCAACGCGGGGCGAATGGGAGCGGGAATTCCGATTCCGGATCACGAGTCCCGATGCGGAATGCGGAGCCAGCTGACCACGCCGATGACCAGCACGGCCAACACGAGAAACACGGCGGAGGCCGAGAGCCCGGCCTTCACGCAGCCAAAGACCAGTGCGCCAGCCAGGATCATGCCGCAGTTGTCGCAGAAATTCTGGACGGCGATGGTCTTGCCCAGCTTCTGCGGATCGCTCTCGGATTGCAGGGCTGCGTTGAGCGGAATCAGGAACAGGCCCGCAGCAATGCCCGCGGCAATGAGCAGGAGAATTACGAGCGGGAGCACCACCAGCTGCACATGCGTGGTGCCCGCGGCATC
Organism: Verrucomicrobiota bacterium; assembly: GCA_947454295.1. Lineage (GTDB taxonomy): Bacteria > Verrucomicrobiota > Verrucomicrobiia > Limisphaerales > UBA9464 > CAIVQB01. The sequence goes on from CANGMO010000325.1 coordinate 3,925, forward strand.
CACGGAGGTGTGGGTCCAGCGGCCGAGGGTGGCGAGGTTCCACTGGCCCACGCCGAACAGCACCACCAGGGATACGGCGAGCCCGACCCCGAAACTGCGGGTGCGGCGCAGGTCCCCGACCCGGAACCATCGACCCGCAAGGACACTGCCGATCATGACGCCGACGCTCAGCCA
>CANGMO010000326.1 GCA_947454295.1 Verrucomicrobiota bacterium
AGCCAACCGGCAACCCACGCCAGCATCAGCTGGTCGAGGGGGCTTCGGAAGCGGGACAGAGCGGGGTTCACCCGATCACCATGACTGCGATTCCCCCGCCCGTCAAAGAAGCGCTTTGCCGGCACCTAATTTGATTACACGTGTAATCTACAACCCATTGCCAGCCGCCCCCACTTCGGGTACGGTTTGGCCATGGCCGAGAAGGAATTGAGCGAGATCCCGTTTGCGCAGCAGGATTTGTTTGAGAAGGGGGTTGCGGCGTTGAAGAAGAACAACCTCGACTACGCGATCACCCTGTTCATGACCGTGCTCCGTGCGGAGCCGGGATTCTATCAGGCGCGGGAGGCACTGCGGGCAACGCAACACAAGCGGGCGGTGGGCAAGACGAGTTTCTTCCGGAAGTTTGTCGGTTCCGCCAGCAGCCTGACCCGCGGTCAGGTGGCCCTGCGCACCAACCCAGTCGAGGCACTGGCCGTCGCCGAGGAAGTGTTGAACGACGACCCGGGCAACGTGGCGGCCCACGAGCTGCTGGCCCACGCGGCCATGGCGGTGCAGCTGCCAAAGACCGCCGCGCTGTCGCTGGAGGTGGCCTTCAAGCAGAAGCCGTCGGATCGCGGGCTCGCATTGGAACTTTCGCAGGCCCTCGCGGCCATCGGCAACCGGGGCCGCGCCGAGAGAATCCTGCTGGACCTACTCCGGGTCTATCCCGCGGACCCCGATCTCAATGAGCGGCTCAAGAACATCATGGCCGACCGCACCATGGCAGAACAGGGCTACGGCGCCCTGGAGGGCGGTCAGGGCAGCTATCGCGACATCATCCGCGACAAGCAGGAGGCCGTGACGCTGGAACAGGAGCAGCGGAGCGTGAAGGACGCCGACGTCGCCGGGCGGTTGATCGAGGACTACGAGAAACGTCTCGCCGCAGAACCGGGCAGTCTCAAGTTGATGCGCGATCTCGCCGACCTGCACCGGAAGCGCCAGGAGCATCCCGCCGCCATCGCGTACTATCAGCGGATTCTGACCACGGGCGGCGTCAATGATCCGGCCATCCTGGATTTGATTCGCGAGACGGTGATCGAGCAGTTTGCGCATGAGGAATCGCAGCTCAACCCGGTGGCCGCCGACCATGCCGAGCGACTGGCCGCGATCCGGACCCGCCGCACGACCTGGCAGCTGGAGGATGCGAAGAGCCGCGCGGACCAAAACCCATCGGATCTCTCCCTGCGCTACGAGCTGGGCCAGCTCTATCTCGAGGCCGGCCGACTCAGCGAGGCCATCGCCGAATTGCAAAAGGCGCAGAACAATCCCAACAAGCGCATCGCCTCCATGACCCTGCTGGCGCAGGCCTTTGCGCGACGCGGGATGAACGATCTCGCCGCCCGCAAGCTACAGGAGGCGCTGAAGGAGAAGCTCGTGTTTGACGAGGAGGCCAAGGAGTTGCGCTACCAACTTGGCGTCATCCTCGAAAAGATGAACAAGAAGGACGAGGCCATCGAACAGTTCAAACTCATCTACGAGCAGGACGTCAGCTATCGCGACGTCATGGCCCGAGTGGATGCGTATTACGCGGCGCAAGGGTGACGCGAAGTCCAAAGTCCAAAGTCCAAAGTCAGCGACTTTAGGCTTTCGACCTTTGACCTTCGACTTCCGCCGCGTCCACATCCCTCCCGGTCGCCAGTTTGATGCGGCGGCGCCACTCGTCGGCGGTCACTTCGATGGGGCGGGCGCGGCAGTGTTGTTCCGAACCCGGGAAATTCCAGAGATTCGGAAAGTCGCGGCACTGCTGGGGTTTCACCGGATTCACGCGACAATCGTTGCCGATGAGAAACACACACGCGCCGTCGGCCTGATCCTTGAGCGCGAGGCCGGTGCGGGTCCGGTTGAGTCGTGTGTACTCCTGGATGAATTCATCCTCACTCAACTGCAAATAGGCCGCCAACTGGGTGATCTGCGCCTCATTGAGGCTCACCTGCCCCGGCCAGCGGCAGCAGGCGGTGCATCGGTCGCACTGGAGGAAGATCGGCATGACGCAACTCAGGCCGCCGGCAGATCGGGTACCTCACGCTGAGGAGGCGCCTTCACAAACGCGGCCTCGCGGAGGTAGGCAGGGGCCAGCATTTCGGGCAGCACCCAATTCCCAAACTCGACGGCGAGACGGCCCACATCGGCCGCGCGCGGAAACCGTTCCTCCGCCACCTCGAGTCGCGGTCGCAAATCCGGGCCGACGACCCGCTGCCCGGCTGCGGCCCATGATTTCAATTCTTCGCGCGACACCAGACGCACCGGACCGGTGCAACGCCCGCCGGCAGCCGGGGCCACGGCGTATTCCTCGCGTTGCGCGTCCGCGGCAATCCACAGGGGATCAGGGCCAGTCAGCTGGCGCGCAAGTGCATCGAAACTCGAGATGCCCGCGACCCGGACCGGGCGCCCCAGGCTCCATCCCTGCACCGCCGAAATGGCGATGCGTACCCCGGTGTAGCTGCCAGGCCCCAGTCCCACGGCCAACGCGTCCACCTCGGCGCGATCGATCCCGGCAGCGACGAGGGCGCGGTTCACCAGATCGAACACCGGCGTGTGCCGGCTGCGTGCATGCTCGGTCTCGGCGAGGACCTCGAGGTCACGCAGCACCGCCACCGTCCGAAGATCGGACGAAAATTCAAACGCGAGGAGGATCATGGAAGATTTCACGCGCCTCCGGTGAGAGGGTCCGGAAGGTGAGTCGATGCAATCGCTGTCCTGCCATTGGCTCGGAACCGGCGGGCGCCCACCGGTCGATCCATTCGACGACCGACACCCCGTCGGGCTGTACGAGATATTCCTCGAGTCCGGCCCCGGCCACTTCGCCGGCAGACGCGAGACGATAAAGATCGAGATGATGAACGGTCATCCGGCCGCCCTCGTAATCGTTCAGGAGGGCGAAGGTGGGCGAGTGCACGCGGCCACGATATCCCACACCGCGGGCGAATCCGCGGACCCACGCCGTCTTGCCGGCGCCCAGGTCGCCGCTTAGGCCGTACACCTCGCCGGATTGGGCCTGACGTCCGACCGCCTCGCCGTGGGATTCGGTCTCCGCCACCGACGCGCACTGCCAGAGCCCGGTCGGGCCGTCAGCGGAAGTGCTCATACCCCTTTCCGATCATTGGACGCAGCCCGTCCTCGCCCCGCAGCCAGAGCCCGGGCCGGTCCACCACCCTGCCGATGCAAGAAAGCGCCACCCCGGGGAAGCGCGCCTTCCACCCGTCGAGCACCGGAACGGCGTCGCGGGCCGCCACGGTGAACAGCAGTTCAAAATCCTCACCGTCGGTCAGCGCGGCCACCACCGGCGGCTTGGCGGTGTCCCCGGCGCGCGCGGCCTCGCGTGCCGCGCGGCGGATGGGGATCGCACTCTTCAGCAATTCAGCGCCGAGCGTTGCGCTGCCGGCGCCCAGCAGGTGAGGCAGATCGCCGGCCACGCCGTCGCTGACATCGATCATCGCATGCACACAGCCGGTCTCCGCCAGCCAGCGTCCCTCGGCGAGACGCGGTTCGAAGTCGAGATGATGTCCATGGATTGAACCGCCAAGTTCACCACTCACAAAAATGGCGTCACCAACGCGCGATCCCTGACGCAAGACGGCGCGTCCGGCGGGAACCGTTCCGAGGAGGGTCACACTGATCAGCAGGCGTCCCGGATTGGTGGTGGTCTCACCGCCAACCACGGCAACCCCATGCGCCTCCGCGAGGCGCCGCAGACCGCGATAGATACCCTCGATCCGTTCCACCTGCGGCGCCGCCGGCAGCGCCAGCGTCACCAGCGCCGCGGTCGGTGTACCGCCCATGGCCGCGATGTCGCTCAGGCAACGCGCCAGCGCCTTGCGGCCGATGCGCTCGGGATCGGTCTCCGGGAGAAAGTGGATACCCTCGACGATCGCGTCGGTCTTGAGGAGCAGCTCCTGTCCCGGCGCCGGCGCGGCCAGCACGGCGCAATCATCCCCGGCCCCTTGAATCACGGCGTCGGTCAAGGGCAGATGCGGTGTTAGGCGGGCGATGAGCTCAAATTCAGTCACAGGCGGAATCTTCCACGTCCGGGTCCCGGGATCCCTTCCCGATCAGGACGA
>CANGMO010000327.1 GCA_947454295.1 Verrucomicrobiota bacterium
GCCAGTGGCACCGGCCTGAGCTACCAGTGGTTCAAAGGGACGTCGGCCTTGCCCGAGGCGATTGGAACGACTTCCACGCTCTCGATTGCCGCGGCGACGCTGTCGGATTCCGCGGAGTATTTCCTTCGTGTGACCAATCTCGCGGGGACTGTCTCAAGCCAGCCGGTCACGGTCACCGTCACTCCGGCGACCCTGACGCCAACCCTGCTAGCGACACTGGTGGGTGGTTTCGCGTACGAAGGGGAATCAGTCACGCTGACCGTGCGGATGGCCACGACCGATTCGGCGACCTATCGATGGACGAAGGATGGCGTGGTGCTTCCGAATGCGACTGGGTCGACCCTGGTGATTGCCGCGGTCCAATCGACCGATGCCGGGAGTTATCGCGTCGAGGTGACCGCAGGTGGTGCCGGCGGAACCACGTCCGACGTCAACGTGGCCGTGCTGTCGGCACCCCGGCTGACCTGGGAGTCGATTTCCGAGGAATCTGGAGCAACGCTGACCTTTCCCACCGTGCCGGGCAGGCGCTATGTCGTTGAGGAACGTCGATCTCTGTCGGGGACCGACTGGGTCGAGGTGGCTTCGATGACGGCGGAGCTGTCAGCCAGCCGGGTAACCGTTGCGCCTGTTTCGGCGAATATGCGGCTTTGGCGTGTTCGTGTGGTTCCCGTTGACCTCTGAGTCAGGAGTCGCGAGACGCATCCTTCGAGGTTTTCCCGGACTGGTATCTGGGCTGGCCAATGCGAATTCCGATCGGCAGGATTCGCATCCAGCCGAGCGTCTTCACGCCCGGCCAGTGCCAAAGGACTCCATTCCCGAACCTCGCAATGTGGAAATCGCGCCTACCCGCGTTGTTGCTTTCGATTCTCCTTCAAGTCTCTCCGCTCGTGAGGGTGGCGCTGGCAGAGTCCGCGGTCGTGGGTAGACCGATTCTCGTGGTCCTTCGGTGGCTCACGGGCTCGGTGGCGCTGCTGGGTGGATACCACGCCTATTCCGGGGCTACGCAGGTCACCATTACCCAGGGGGGCGTCAAGGTTGGCGGTCCGGTTGGAACGAATGGCGTGCCGTTTCAGGAGGTGCAGGTGTCCATGTTCAACGGCTTTGGTCACCCCCAGTCCTTCACCTTCGCAGATCTGCCACCCGGGCTGTCCGGCACCACCGACGGGCGCGTGATCGGCCTGCCATCGAGGGAAGGTGTCTATGAGGTCACCGTGAATGGGCTCAATTTTACCGGTGGCGAGGTCAAATCCACGTCGACGTTTCCGATCTATGTGTTCATTCCGGATCCGCCGGAGATCCTGACTCCACCAAAGCCGGCGGCCGTGGTCTACGGGGGCAGCTTCACCCTCACGGCGACCGTGTCCGGGTACGGATTGTCCTACCAGTGGTACCGAAACGGATTCCCGATGAACACGCTGAGTGCCCTCAGTCCCTCACTCACCGTGACTCCGGCGGGCGACTTCGATACCGGCGCCTATGTGTTGAAGGTAACCAATTCCGGAGGGACCGTCAGCACGGATCCGGTGCAGGTGAACGTACTCCGACTTCCGCAGATTCTTGAGGATCCCCAGTCCACGGGAGTGGTTCTCGGAGGGGCGTTCACACTCAAGGCCACGACCTATCCCTCGAACCTGTCCTATCAATGGTTCAAGGAAGGCGTGCCCATTCCCGCGCCCCAGGGCACGGAACCAACCTATTCGGTGACCTCGGCCAGCAACTCGGATCTGGGCAGCTACACCCTGAAGATATCCAACGCCGTCGGATCAGCCACCTCGGCGTCGGCAAGGGTTGTCCTGGCGACCGCACCCCAGATCTACGTGTCGCCTTATGCCGCGGTCAAAGAGGTCGGGGGCTACGTGACCTTTTATTTTTTGTACAGCGGCGGAGGCAGCATCCAATGGTTTAAGGATGGCGTGCCGCTTCCGGGGACGATTTCCAATTATCTGAACCTGGGTCCGGTTACCCCGGCAGATGCGGGCGTTTATACCGCGACCGTCACGAACAACCTGGGGTCGGCGAGCACCGTTCCCACCACGCTGACGGTGGTTTCGCAGCCTGCGCTGCTGTCCCCCCTCCCGGATCTGGGAACCCAGCCGGGCGGGACCGTTACCTGGAACGCGATGGTCAGCGGCAACGGGCTCCAATATCAGTGGTACAAAAACGGGGTGGCCATTCCCGCCCCGCAGGGAACAGGAGCGTCATTGACCCTCACTGGAATCACCGATTCGGATTTGGGGCTCTACTCATTTACCGCGGTCAACCGGGTTGGTTCGATCAGTAGTCTGCCGGCTCGGTTGACGTTTGATGTGCCGCCGGTGATTCGGTTTTCGCCGACGGATCGAACCGTCGTGGCGGGCTCGGCGGTCGTGTTGTCGCTGGATGTGCAGGGCGCCTCGCTTGTCTACCAGTGGAGCAAGGATGGGAGTCCCATCACTGGCGCTACGGGCCGGGTGCCCTCTCTGGGGCTGACCCCGGCACGCGAGTCGGATTCCGGAGTCTACACCGTGACCGTGTCGAACCCCGCCGGCTCGGTGACCAGTGCTCCGGCACGGATCACCGTGGTGACGATGCCACGCCTCACGGCAGCTCCGACCAATCGGGTAGTGCCGGTGGGAACCCCGGTCGTTCTGGATGCCTCCGCCTCCGGGGGCGGGCTCTCGTTTCAGTGGACCAAGGATGGTGTCACCATTCCCGGGCCCCGCGGCACGGCGGCACGGCTGGAACTGGGAACCGTGGGAGCTGGCGATGCCGGCGTGTACGCGGTCACCGCCTCCAACCTGGCGGGCAGTTCCAGCGGAGTGATTGCCACGCTCACGATCGCCATCCCCCCGGTGCTCACCAGCCTGCCTGCGGGGTTTCAGGCGGGGGAGGGCTCCGTGGCCCGGCTGACAGTCGACGCCTCGGGAACCGGGCTCACCTATCAGTGGACCAAGAATGGATCGCCAATTCCCGGACCGGCGGGCAATGCGCCGACACTGGTTTTCAATCCGCTCAGTGCCGGGGATGCAGGGCTGTATTCGATCACAGTGGGAAATGACGCCGGTTCGGTGAGCACGGATCCGGTGATGGTGATCGTGGTCGCCCGGCCGGTGATGGTGACCCAGCCGGTGTCCCAGACCGTGCGCGTTGGGGGGGCGGTCACCCTGACCGGTTCCGCCTCGGGTGTGGGACTCAGCTACCAGTGGTTGAAGGACGAGGTGCCGTTGCCCGGCCCGACTGGAACGGACGCAGCGTTGTTCCTTCCAGCGGTCACCGCATCGGATGCCGGCCGGTACGTGCTTCGGGTGACCAACCTGGGCGGGACGATCTCCAGCACCCCGGCGATCCTTTCGGTCACCGCGGAGCCGGTTGCCTTGCGGCCCAATGTGATTGTCAACGTGGTGGGGGACACCGCGTATGCCGGCGAGTCGGTGACGTTCACTGCACGCGTCTCCTCGGTGGATCCCGTCAGCTTTCAATGGGTCCACGACGGCTCGCCGATCCCGGGCGCCACCTCCCCGGCGCTGGTGCTGCCGTCGGTGAAGACGGTTGATTCGGGAAGCTACCGCGTGGAGGTGACGGTCGGCGCGGCGCAGGGACGCTCCGACGCCATGGATCTGACGGTGGTGGAATTTCCCGCGGCGACCTTGGTCCGGTCCGCTCCGGATCAGCCGTGGACGCTGACGTTTGCCACGGTGGCTGGACGTGCCTACGTGGTCGAGGAATCGGGCTCGCTCGCTGAATCCGAATCAGGATGGAGCGAGGTCGCGTCGATTTCCGCTGAAGGCGAAGTCACGCGCGTCTCCCTGCCGGCATCGGCTCGGACGACCCGGTTCTGGCGGGCGCGTCCGGTGGCGCTGAATCCCTGAGCTTCACCTGAAGAACCCCGGCAACCCCGCGGCATCGGAAGACGCCGATGCCGCGGGATTGAGGCCTCAGGCGGGGAGATTTTCGATCGAGGCGAGCGTCTGCTTCTCCTTCAGCTGCCAGTCGGCGAGGCGCTGCTGGTGTTCCTCCAGCACCTTGGCCGGGACCTTCGAGGTGAAGGCCGGGTTGGCGAGCTTCACCTGCACCTTCTCAATCTCGGAGCGGATCTTTTCCAGCTCC
>CANGMO010000328.1 GCA_947454295.1 Verrucomicrobiota bacterium
TCGGGTTCCGGCCAGTAGCCTTCTCCCACGGCAGGGCTGCGTACCTCAAGGCATCCGTCCTCACTTCGTGCGAGGCGAACCCCGTGGAGCGCCACCCCGACGAATCGAGAATCGGTGCGAGGATATGGAGAGGAATCGTAGGCAATGCCTCCGCATTCCGAGGCACCGAGGAAATTGTGGATTCGGAGACCGCGTTCTTGAAAGACCGCTGCCTCCAGAGGCAGGGGCAGGGGGGCACCGGCCGAGATGGCGATCCCGACCGTGTCCGGAATGGCGCCAGCCTCGTGCCAGCTGCGCCAAAGCGCTGGCACTGCGGGAAGCGTAATGCGGGTGGAACCGAGAACGCCTGCCGATGAGACAACCATTTCGGGGAGCGGTGACGGTGCGAGAATCAATGGGATACCGTGCAGCAGGAGCGGGAGAACCAAATTTGAAAACCCGTAGCTGTGGGCGAGCGAAATGACCCCAAGGTTTGGAAGGGCGGGGGACAGTCCCATGGTGGACACGATGGCGTCCGCATCGGCAGCGAGTTGGGAAGCGGTGAACGCGATGCAGCGCGGCCGACCGGTGGTGCCGGAAGTGGTCTTCAGATGAACGATAGATCCCGGCGGCGCGGGCAGCTCTGGTACCAGTTGGCCGGATTCGACCGGGCAGACCGGCCGTCCCGCCCGCCAGGCCCGGAGCAGCGTGAGGATGAACTCCACACCATGGCCGGATGGAAAAAGGATCGGCTCTGACCCAGAGGGCGGCGCCGGCTCCGAATCAGCGGCGTCGGCGAGCTGGCGAAACGTCCAGGAGCGTCCGCTCGCGGTTTCGTGCAAGGCGATCTCGTTGGCATGTGTGGCGACACACTCGCGCCAGCGATCTTCAAGCATTGCGCCGGGTGTTAGCCCGCACCTACGGTCGGGCGCAAGCGGAATGAACGCCCCGGAACCTGTGTTCAGCGCCAGCGTACGGATCGTCCAATGGCTTGTGGCCGGGCTGTCACTTGCGCTGCTGTGTTCAGGCTGCGCAAGCTCCCCTCGCGTGAGGCTTTCACCAATGCAATATCCCGCCGATGTCGTGGCGTTCCGCAACGAGACGTTGTGGAGCTATGCGCGGGATCCGGAGACCCTGCAGCAGGTTCATCAGCGCCGCGAGCCGGCGCCGGAATACACGCTCCGCTGCTTTGTGCTGGCCCGGTTGGTGAAGGTGTTTCACGCGCATGCCCGGTTTGCCCCCTCGCTGCCGCCGGTCTCGGACGACGAATTGCGGATGCGATTGCGCGCCGTCTTGAGGCGGGATTCGCGCGCTGTCAGTGCTCCGGAGTCGCGCGTGGTATTCCCGGGTTTCGCGAATCTTCACGACTTCAGTCTCGCCCGCGAGCCGCTCCTGAAATCCGAAGCGGGAGGTGCGTGGCAGAGCTATTTCCAGCGGGGTCACTGGCGGATGATCCTGCCGTTCACGCGGTCCGGACAAGTCCGCGAGGCGGATCGATTGCTGGAAGCAGTCCGTGCAAATCGCGCCGCGGTGCTGCACGTATTCACGTTTCCATCGCTCACGGTGAACCACGCCGTGGTGCTTATTTCAGCCACGGACTCTCCCGAGCGGATTCGATTCCGCGCCTACGATCCAAACGTGCCGGAAGAGGTCCTCGACCTGGAGTTTGACCGGCGGGCGCGATCGTTCCTGTTGCCCGCGACCTCCTACTTCATCGGCGGCCCGGTGAATGCGTACGAGGTCTATTGCAACGCATTGCGCTAGTTCTTCGGCTTTTTCCGAAGGTTTCCGAGGCTGAGGAACAGCCACCCGAAGAAGAACAGTCCTGAAGCATTGACCCCCAGCGAATAGCCTAGCTTGTAGGTCACTCCGGAATTAATCCGGGCGTAAATCTCCTGATCATGGCCGGCCAGCAATGCGGGCCACGCCACGGGCATCATCGCCCCGTGCAGCATTCCTCGGAAAAGTCCTGGCGGCGTGGTGAGTTTCGAGTCCGCCTTCATCGCGACCCCGCAGGACCAGGCAAACAGGTAGGCGGTTGCGGCCATGATCGCGAAGCGGATCACCCAATGGCGGCGGACCGGCAGTGTTGGGGAGCTGGGCGCTTGTTCGGAGGACGGCATCGCGATTAGGGTTCGACAATGTTTTTGCGGCGTCGAGCGAAGCAAGCGGAATACTTTGACGGAGCAGATCGAACGCCCGAGGAAATCCGCGCCCATTATGCCTCCCTGGAACGTATGAACCGGCTCACCCGGTTCGAGCGTCCCTTTCGCGTTTGGATTCCCAAGTTGCTCGGGTCCGATGCGTGCAATCGGCTCAAGATCCTCGATCTGGGCGCGGGCAGCGGTCAGCTCGGTCGGGTGCTTTCGGCGTGGGCGGCGGAGCAGGGCTGGGTGTGGGAATTTACCAATATTGATTTGTGCCCGGTCGCCGCGCGGTTGGATCCAAGTGAACGACATGTGGTGGGATCGGTGACCGCGCTGCCCTTTTCAGACGGAGAGTTCGATGTGGTCGTGGCTACCACCATGACTCACCACCTGCCGAGTGAGGCGGATGTCATAGCGCATTTTCGCGAGGCGCATCGGGTGTCCGGCCGGTTGGTGCTCTTGTGTGATCTCCACCGCAATCTGCCCTTTCTGGTTTTGCTCTGGTGCGTATGCGTGCGGGATTCGCGGCATTTCCGGGCCGACGGAGTGCTTTCCATTCGGCGCGGTTGGCGTGTGCCTGAGTGGAGGGGGCTCGCATCGCGCGCCGGACTCGACCACGCCCGCGTGTGGCTCGAGCACGGAACCCGGGTGCTGCTTGCGACCACGAAGTGACCTGTCACCGGCCGCGTCGCGCGGCTGCGTACCATCGGCCCCAGCGGATCGCATCGCGAAGTGGAGAGATCTTGCTGACCTCGGCGCCGTAGCGGACCTCCACGGGTACGAAGCCGAGCTGCTTCCCGGCCCGGGCAAACGCCACACACAGCTCAGATTCAATCTCGAAGTGCCGCGTCTGGATCCGCAGGGACATCAACGTGGGCAAATGCATCAAGCGGTACCCGCATTGTGAATCCGGAATGTCGATGCCTGCGAGTTGGGAAAGTTGTCGGCTCATCCACCGGTTGACCAGACGGCGGGCCCACGGAATGGCGGCGGGATTATTGAAGCGATTGCCAATCCAGAGCGGGATTCGCTCGGTTGAGGCGGTTAGGAATCGGGGAATGTCCGCGGGGGAATGCTGACCGTCTCCGTCCATGTGCAGCACCCAGACGCAACCGCGTCGCGCGGCTTCCTTCCATCCCTTAGCCAGCGAGTCGCCCTTGCCGCGATGCTCTTCCTGGCGGAGCACCACCGCCCCGGCCGCGCTGGCCTTGGATGCCGTGTCGTCCCGGGATGCATCATCCACCACGATCACGGTGTCCAAGTGCAAACGCACCCCGCGCACCACGTCGTCCACCGCGCGCGCCTCGTCGCGGCACGGGATCACCGCTGCGCAGTTGGAGGCATTCGCGGACACGATTCGAGAATTCCGGGATGCCCCCGCGCTGTCCATCCCCCGTTCGGAGTTTGGTCTGAATGGTTGGACTTTGGGCACTGATTCCCGAACAGTCTGCGCGTGATCGATAGGTGGTTTCCCGGTTTCGAAATCCTTCAGGCAGTCGGTGCTGCCCAGGAGGAATTGCACGCCCGGGCCTCGCAGGTCTTGCGTGACCAATTTGGGCGACGGGTGTTCGTCCGCGCCGTGCTGGAGGTTTCCAATTATTGCCGGGAGAACTGCCACTACTGCGGAATGCGTCGCGACAATCGCGCCCTGTCGCGCCGTCGTGAGAATCCCGAGGCGCTCGCCGAGGGCCTGATTCAGGCGGGGTTGAAATCGATTACCGACATCAACATCCAGGCGGGTGAGGACCCGGTGGCGGTTCGGAGTGTCGTTCTGCCATTGATTCGGATTCTTCGCCGGGAAACGCAGCTTGGAATCAGCGTTTGTCTCGGAACGCTCTCGCACGATCTCACCCGCGAAATCCAGGAAGCCGGGGCTTCCACCTACATCATCAAATTTGAGCTGGCCGATCCGGTGCTCTACGGCTCCTTGGAGGCGCCTGGAACCCTCGACGA
>CANGMO010000329.1 GCA_947454295.1 Verrucomicrobiota bacterium
ACCATCGCCATGACCACACTTCAGAAATCCCTCCTCACCGTTGCCTTGGTCGCCGCCCTCGGGCTGAGCATTTACGAAGTGCAGCAAAACGCACGCTTGAAGGCCATCATCCACGCGCTGGAGCAAGCGCGGATCCCTCTGGCGGACGAGTTGGCGACGTTGCGGCGCGAACGGGACCTGGCGACGAACCGGGTGGCGGCGTTGTCCGAGGAGGTCGCTCGGGCGAAGCGGAGTCCCGCCGAGCTCATGAAGCTGCGCGGCGAGGTGGGATCGTTGAAGCGGGAACAGAAGGCGGCTGGTGAGAAGAGCGCGCTGAGCAAGATCACCTCTGATCCCGCAACCCGGGCGGCCATGCGGGAAACGCAGAAGGCCGGGTTGAGTGCGTTGTACACGGAACTGGTCAAGCGCCTGGATCTGAAACCCGAAATGGCGGGCAAGTTCCACGATCTGCTCGCCGATTCCGTCATGGAAGACATCGACCGGATCACCCAGGCCCTGCACGACGGCAAATCGCAGTCGGAGGTGCAGCAGCTCTTCGCCGCCTCGAATGGCGCGCTGCTGGCCAAGGTCCAAGGCTTGCTGGGGGACGAGGCCTTCAACCAGTACAAGGACTACACCCAGAATCTCGCCAGCAATCTGAGTGCGGCGCAGTTTGCCGGATCGCTGTCTGGCGAGGGCCCTGCGCGCCAGGAGAAGCAGCGCCAGTTCCGTCAGGCGATGCAGGAGGAGGTGGCAGCGGCCTTGAAGGCGGCGGGATTGCCGTCGGACTTCCAGGTCCTGCCGGTCCTCAACTTTGCCAACATCGCCTCCGAAGCCGAGGCGGAGCAAAATCTCCGGCTGCTGGACGGCATCTACGCCAGCGTGGCCACCCGCGGTGCGTCATTCCTGACGCCGGAGGAACTGGTCAGCTTCCAGGCCTTTCGCGCGGCCGCGCTCAAGAATAGCCGCATGGCACTCACCATGAACCGCAACCTGATGGCGCCGCTGTCCAAGTAGGGTTGGAATCCGGCCGGGGCGACCATCCTCCGAGTACGGCGGCAGAGCAAAGCGACCACGCCGCTTTGGTTCCGACGATGGCGGAAGGCCGCCGGAACGGTTGCGATCGCGTGCCGGTTGAAGCAAAGGGTCTAGCCAGCCCTTGTGCCACAGACTCGGCAACCGACGCGGAGTCGCAGGGTGCTTCCCACCGCTCCCCGATGGGTGGCGGCGGAGGATGGACACTCGCGAGGTTCCTCGCCATCTTCGAACAGTGCTCTCCATGCGCCGGAAATATCTCCCCATCCTGGCTCTGATGGCCGGGCTGCTGGGATTGTTCCTGGCGTTTCGGTGGCATGATCGTCGATGGGATCCGATTCTGTCGGGCAAGCCGATGAGTCATTGGCTCGATGTCCTGGACGGCAATCAGAGCGCGAAGGCAGAGCAGGAGGAGGCGATTCGCATTCTACGGGAAACCGATCAGCGGGCGGCCTTGCAGTCGCGCATCCTTGACCGCATTGAGGATCGGTATTCGTCCCTGGCGATCGACTGGTATCAGTTCTATATGAGCGTGTCGCCCCGGGTTCGCCGCCACGTGCCAGTGCCTCAATTTGCGCGAATCGATCTTCGGGTGCTGTCCCTGCTCAATGGCATCTCGACGAATACCTCGCCGCGCCAGACGGCGGCGATGGAGACCGTCATCCGATTTGGCGTCTACCTGCAGGCGCTGGATGTTGCGTATGGCGTCGCGCTGTCGGAGGCCACCCAGGCCCCGGCGGAAGCGCTGTCGATGGCCCGGCGCGAGCTGGGAAGCCCGGACCCGGTGCGACGCCTCGGTGTCTGTGAGGCAATTCGGGCCAAGAATGGTCTGGACGGCTGGCGGTCTCAGGGAGAACTGGTCAACGGCCTCAAGGCGGACCTCGCCCGTCTGGTGGCGGGTGATCCCGTTTCGGAAGTGGCGGTGGCCGCCCACAAGGCGCTGGAGCATCTCGAAATCGAGCTCAACGCGAAGAGTATCAAACTGCAGGCACCCCTTACCGATCGTCACGAGCCGCCGCCAGACGCTGCGACGAAGACGGATCCCAGAAAGTCGCGATCCTCCGGGCAATTGCCATCGCAGAAGCCTGCCTTGAATCCAGGAAGGGAATTGAACGTGCCCGAGCGGCTGTAGTCCCGAAGCGTGGTTAGTCGAAGGTCGAAGGCGCGCTATCGAAGTGCGGGGGGTAGCGAAGCGCCACCCCGCTCTCGAGACGCCGACCGCGAGCCCGACCTGAGATCGTCCCAACGCTCGATTCAACGCCCCGTCGCGAACTCACCGGCGGCTTTCTTCGCCCCACGGACCCAAAGCGGCGTCGTCGCTGCGCTTTGCCGCCGCACTCCGAAAGGAGGGCGCATCCGCCTATTGACATCCGTTTAACTGTACTATATGAACTAGTACACACGGAGCGCATTGAACTTCCTCTTCCAGATTTCGACCGGGTCCCCGGTTCCGATTTACCGGCAGATCACCGATCAGGTGCGATTGGGCATCGCGTCGGGCCGGCTTCGGGAGGGGGACTCGCTGCCGAGTGTGAGGTCGCTGGCCGAGGAGGTGGCGGTCAATCCCAACACCGTGGCCAAGGCGTACGCCGAACTGGTTCGCGATTCGGTGATCGAGTCGCGCCCGGGGAAGGGCGTGTTCATCGCCGAGAAGCGGCGGATCTACACGCCCGAGGAGCAAGCCCGCCGGCTTGAACCGGCCCTGCAGGCCCTGCTCAGCGAGGCGATGTCGCTCGGATATGAAGCCTCCGAGGTGCTCGCCCTGGTGAAGCAGGGGCTCGCCGCGTGGAAGAAGCCTGCGACCCGTCCGGACTCCGCACCCAAACCCTCAACCCATCGGGAACGTCATGAGTGAATCCTTCGCCCTCCAAGCCGTTGGTCTGACCCGCTACTTCAATGGTCGGTGTGCGGTACAGGACCTCCATCTGTCGGTGCCGCGGGGCGGTGTGTTTGGGTTTCTGGGACGCAATGGTTCCGGGAAGACCACCACCATTCGCCTCCTTCTGGGATTGCTGAGGCCGGATCGCGGGTCGTCGACTCTGCTGGGGTGCGATAGTCAGCGGTTGACCCCGGAGGTGCGGGCCCGGGTGGGCTACGTCACGGAGGAGCACTGTGTTGTCCCGTCGCTCAGCGTGACGGAAAACGGGGCGTTTCAGTCCCGATTCTATCCGCGATGGAATGCCCGCGTCTTTGACTCGGTCGTGGGGCATTTCGGACTCAAGGCCAAGGCCCGGGCCCGGGATCTTTCGCGCGGCGAGCGGGCGGGACTGGCGCTGGCGATGGCCCTCGCGCCCGAGCCGGAGTTGCTGATTCTGGACGATCCGGCGCTTGGACTTGATCCGGTGGCCCGCCGGGCGTTGGTGGAGTCGATGATCTACATCACGCGCCGCAGTGACCGGACCATCTTCTTCTCTTCGCACGACCTCGCGGATGTCGAACGTGTCGCCGATTCGATCGCGATTCTCGACCACAGCGTCCTGCGCGTCTGCTGTCCGGTGGATGTGTTTCAATCCCGGGTGAGGCGCTATCGACTTCGCTTCAAGGGGCGGCCCCCGGCGCTGCCTGAAATTCGCGGCGTGTTGCAGGTGCGCCGCGGCGAACAGGAGATGCAGGTGACGGGCGTTGCCGAGGGCGAGGAACTGGGCCGGGCCCTGGGAGCCCTGGGGGCGGAATCGATGGAGCAGGTGCCCATCAGTCTCGGCGATTCCGTGCTGAGTTTTCTGTCGGAGCGCGGGGAAAAGGCCATGGGATGGGGAACCGAACTGGAGGAAGCATGAAGACGATTGTTCTCAAGGAGCTGCGCCAATGGTGGAGGCTGGCGGCGCTGGGGTTGGTGATTCTCTCGGCGGTGCATTGGATCCAGGTGCGTCTCTACCTGGCCGAATTGGATGGCTCCCGGGTTTCGTTCGTTGGATTGCCGGGCCGGGTGTCGCCGCTGCTGGCTGAACCCGCCAAGCAATGGCCGACTGCCGCAGGGTTGGCCCTGTTCGCGCTCACCCTCGGCTTCGCCCAGTCCCTGGCGGATGGGGAACGGGATCGACGCGCCTTCCTGCTGCATCGCCCC
>CANGMO010000330.1 GCA_947454295.1 Verrucomicrobiota bacterium
ACCTCCGACTGGAGCGGGAGGTAAATGTTCACCCGGGAGCCGAACTGGATGAGGGAGATGCGTTCCCCTTTTGCGACCGCGTCGCCGGACCGGGTCCACGGAATGATGCGGCGCGCGATGAGGCCGGTGATCAGGCGGACGCCAATACGCACCCCGGGGGTGCGGGCGGCATCGAAGCCGATGAGCACATTCTCGTTGTGGGCGGCAGATTCGGTCTTGAGTGCGTTGAGGAAGAGTCCCGGTGTGTGCTTTTGAAACACCACGGTGCCCTCTACCGGCGACTGCTGCACGTGGACGTTGAAGACAGAGAGGAAGATGGAGATGCGGCGGCAACGGCCGCCCATGACCTCGTTCTCCACCGTTTCATCGATGACATCCACGGTTCCGTGGGCGGGAGAGACGATCAGGGCCGGATCGGGCGGGACAACCGGGCTCGGGTCGCGGAAGAACCAGAGGACAAAGGCGAAGAAGACGAATCCCAGCGCGCAGAGGATGGCGGCGAGGCCAAAGGATTTCGGAAATACAAACCCCGAAAACCCGGCCAGGAAGACGACGGCCATAAGGCCTTTCCCCAGAATGACGGCAGCGGCGTTGAGCGCCTTTCCCTGATGCTTCACGGCGGCAAGCTAGCCGCTGGAGGGGGGCGAGGGGAAGCCCGGGATGTGCCGGGGCGGTCAGCTCTTTTTTCCGGGATTTGGATCGATCAGCTGCTCGATCATCGGCCAGATGGACCTCAGGTCCTCGTCACGCAAGGCGCGCGCCCTGGTTTCCGTCGCCACGCCGCAGGCGCACGCCGCCCGATACCAGGTCCAGGCTTCATCGAGACGGTTCTCCTGGGCGCAGTAGCAGGCGAGATTGTAAGGAATGAGTTCGTCGTCAGGAAACGCGTCGGCCGCCGGAAGGAGGAGCCTGTACGCCTGTGGAATCCCGCCGCCCGGCATGCGACGTGCGGAGTAGGCGCGGTGGATCCAACCGGAAGGCGAGCCGGGGTGATTCCGGACGAGCAACTCGGCCACCGCAAACGCGGCCGCCCAGTTGGTCTGATGGGCGAACGCCTGCCAGCGAAGGTCCAGCACCGCCGGATGCATTTCTGCTCCCGGAGACATGCCGCGTAGCTCGGAATGTGCCTCTTCGGGACACCCGAGCATCAGCCAACCCTGGGCTGCGTTGACCCGATGCAAATCGGCGGGATCGAGAGCGTCCACGAGGGCAACCTGATCAATCGCGGGGATTCGGGCAAGCGTCCGGCCGGGCGGAATCAGAATCCCTCGGGCCAGTCGACGGAGCCGTCTTCCAGCAACCGAAATGGCGCGGACCGTACCACTGCGGTGAGCGGCACCCCGCCATAGACGTGCGGGAAGAGTTCGCGTCCGCCGGTGGTGTTTTCCCGCCGGCACTCGATGTCTGCGTTGAGGCGCGCTTCGTCCACCTGCAGCAGGATCAGCCCCTGCTTGCCGCGATAGTAGCGCTGCGCAACCCCGGCAACCTGATGGCGCTCGGAAAAGTGGATGAAGCCCTCGGCGGCGAGATCGGGACTCGCGTAGAAGCCCTGACGTTGCGCGTCGGCCCAAACGGTGGCTTCGCTGATGCGGTAGATCATCTGAAATGGAGGTGGGGAGGCACGTTCAAGGCTTCGCCGCCGGCGCAAGGCGCAGCGGACGAGCCTTGGGTGGGCTACCGGGCCGCCGGATTGCGGGATCCTCCAGCGGTTCCGCGGTGGTGAGGCGCGCCGCGATCAACAGGCGCTGCCGGACGATTATTCGCGGGGCAAGACCGGATTGAAATGCCGGCTGGGGCGCCCAACGGTTCAACCACGCCGCGCATCGATCGAATTGTCCGGCGCGCCGGAAAAGATCCGCACGGAGTAGAACAGCCTCGAGGTCGGGAGTGGTGGTTTTCTGTGCCTTCGACTCGAGATGTCGATCCAGCCACGCGGCGCACTGATCGCGACAGGCGCGCTCCTGCACGCGGTTGGTGGTGGATTCCCACTGCCAGCTGGCGGCGAGCCAGTGCATCGCCAGTTCGCGGGCCGGTTGCTTGAGGGACTCGGACAGGATGGCGTATCGATGATAGCTCGGCGCCGACGACAGTCGGGCGTATGTCGCCGAGCGCACTGTCTTGGTGACAACTTGCAGTTCCCGGTCTGAACGGTTGGTGACTGCCGCGGGAAACCAGACGTTGTGGCACTTTGGGCAATCAGGAATGGGCCACGGTGAGGCGATCGGGCCCAGCGGACGGAAGTCGAGCCGCATGCCGGTCTGTGTTCCGGATCCGGCGAGCACCGGCTCGAACGCGTGGCGGCATACCGGACAGTGATAGGTCTCGACCGGGCCAACGGTGAGCGCCTGGGCCGGCGCAAATCGGATCAGCAGAAACAAAATGGCCCCGAACCACAGGGCGGCGCGGTTCGGGGCCATGGAGGGAAGTCCGGGATCAGGCGAAGATGACTTCGCCATCGACGCGGGTCTTGGCCTGGAATCCGGCCAGCAACTTGGCGGTGACCGGTCCGGGCTTTCCGGTGCCGATGACGCGACCGTCCACCTTGACCACCGGGATGATCTCGGCGGCGGTGCCGGTGAGGAACATCTCTTCGGCGTTGTAGACGTCGTAACGGGTCAGGTTGGGTTCCGAGTACTGGATGCCCAGGTCCTTCGCCACATCGAGAACGGTGTTGCGCGTGATGCCGTACAAGGCGCCGGCGCTGAGGGGCGGCGTGTAAAGGCGTCCCTTCTGGACGATGAACACGTTGTCGCCCGTGCACTCGGCCACGAAGCCCTCGGAGTTCAGCATGATCGCCTCCTCGACACCGGCGTTGTTCGCCTCGATGCGCGCCAGGATGTTGTTGAGGTAGTTCAGCGACTTGATCGCCGGGTTGACCGAGTTCACCAGGTTGCGGGTGGTCGGCACGGTGACGATGGTCAGCCCCTCCTGATAGTACTTCTCGGGATACAGCTGGATGGTGGCGGCAATGATGATGATCGAAGGCTTCGGGCAGCGGCGCGGGTCGAGGCCGAGGGTGCCTTTGCCGCGGGTGACCAGCAGGCGGATGTAGCCGTCGCGGAGATTGTTCTGGCGGCAGGTCTCGACGGTGGCGTCGATCATCTCCTGCTGCGTCATCGGGATGTCCAGCAGGATGGCCTTGGCGGACCAGTAGAGGCGCTCAATGTGTTCCTTCAGCTTGAACACCCGGTTGTGGTACATGCGGATGCCCTCGAACACGCCGTCACCGTAAAGGAGACCGTGGTCGAAGACGGAGATCTTGGCATCCGCTTCGCTGACGAATTGACCATCAAGGTAGATTTTCATCGAAAATAGTGGTTGAGGCTAGAAAGCCGCCGGCCGGGCGGCAACGGTTTTACACGAACGACTGGATTTACTGCGAATTGGGGGCATCGGATGCCTCCGCCCCCAACCCGCGATTACTGTTTACTGATCACCGATTACCGATTGCTGCTCCCGGGATCCCCCCGCACCGGGGCCGCTGGAAAAACAAAAAGGGCGCGGCAGATGACTGCCGCGCCCTTGGAAGATCCGGGTCTGCGTTTACTGAAGCTTGGCCAGCGTGGCCTTGATCGCTTCGAAGTTCGGCAGGTCCTTGGGCGTCGGCGTCTGCTCGGCGTAGCGTACTACACCGGCCTTATCGATGACGAACGCGGCGCGGGCCGAGGTATCACCCACTCCGGCGAGATTCGGGAAACGGACCTGATAGGCGTCGGTCACGGTCTTGTTCAGATCGCTGACGATCTTGATCGAGATCTTGTTGGCCGTGGCCCACGCCTCTTGGGCGAAGGGGCTGTCGACGCTGAGGGCGATGACGTCGGCGTTCAGCGCGCTGTAGGCACCGAGACCGGAGGTGATGTCGCACATCTCCTGGGTGCAGACGCCGGTGAAGGCGAGCGGGAAGAACAGCAGGACCGTGTTCTTGCTGCCGAAGTTCGCGGACAGCTTCACGTCGGCGAGACCGGCGGCCGACTTGGACTTGAGGGTGAAATCAGGGGCTTGGGAGCCGACAGCAATGGGCATGGTGGAGACTGGTTAAAGTGGACGTTTCGAACGTGGCGGAAGAAATA
>CANGMO010000331.1 GCA_947454295.1 Verrucomicrobiota bacterium
ACGGAGCCAGATCGGTAGTACGCCGACGAAATGAGCACGTCGTCGCCCTGAACCACCGGATTCGCAGCGTTCACCGATTCATCCACGCGGGCGCGGAACCAGCGGGAGAACTGCACCGCACCATCCTTGGGATCGAGCGCCACCAATCCCTGGCGCATGAGGCAAAACACCAGACGCTTCCCGCCCACCGTGGCCACCACCGGGGTGCTGTAGCTCGCCTGCTTTTCCCAGCGCCGCCAGTCCACCTTGCGTTCGCCAGCCCACCCCAGCATGGGCTGCCCTTGCCAGTTCTTCTCGCCGACCGATTCCCACAACGTCCTCCCGGTCTCTGGATCCAAGGCGACCACACCGGAGTTCGGCTGGCCGCCGACCATCACGATCAGCTTGCCCCCCTCCAGAATGGGCGTCGTACCGACGCCGAAAAAGGCCTCGGGGATTTCAAAGTCGTGGGCGGTGTCGCGTTGCCAAAGTTCCGCGCCGGTCGCGAAATCGAGACAGGTGAGCTTGCCCTCCGCGCCGAAGGTGTAGACGCGGTTGGTGGTCAGCAGCGGCGCCGCCCGCGGGCCGTTGTTGTACCCGTAGGGATCGCGGTAGGCCGTGGGATACGCATGACGCCACACCGGTTTTCCGGATGCAGCATCGAGAACCTGCAGCACCTCGGTGTTCCCGAGCCGATGGAACAACGCCAGTTTGCCCCCTCGAATCGACGGCCCCGCGTAGCCGGTGCCCACCTCGAGATCAAACACCACGGGCAACCCCGCAGCCGGAATTCGGTCAACGAGCCCGGTCTCCGGAGAGGTGCCGTCACCGTTCGGCCCGAGGAATCGCGGCCAATCGGACGCCGCAAGGGTCAACGCCGCGACGAGTAGGGCGGGAGCGGTGCGAAACAGCATTCCACTGTTTGACGCACCGGGCGTCGTCCTTGCAAGTGCAAGTCGGCCCGGGAGGATTCAATTCCCGGAGTCCAGAGGGACGAGCTGGTCAGGCAGCGTCGTCCTGCCAGTCCACGCGCTTCAGGCATTCGCGCGCCTTCCGGCGTTCGTATCGGTGTTTAAGGGATTTCTTCGGCCGGTCTTCGACGGCACGAAACGGATGCTTGGGATCACGGAGAAGTTCCGTGAACACGTCGGGGTTCTTGGTCATAGGGCGGGACCTTCGACTAGCCTACCTACCCCCGGCAGCTCCGGAGCCCGCAGTTCGCAACCCGCGAACGGCTGGGAGGCCGTGCCACCGGGAAAAGCACCTGACAACGTCACCAACCTGTTTCCAGATTGTTTCTCGTGTCAATTCCTGACTATTCCGATCGCCAACTTTCCCGAAGCACTTGAGACAATCCCGACCCAAGAAAACGCCGAACCGCCTGCCGCGGGGGCGATAGCTGCCCCGTCGCCCGAGAATCCCGTCGAAACCCATCACTGCGAGGATACCGTGCGCTCCGCCGGTCCTGAAGTGCGGCGGTCGGCTCTCGGTTTAGGTGGAACCGGGACGCAAACCAACGGCGCGATCGATCCAGCATGGGGTTCGCGAGTCGAAAGCAAGAGAGGAGTCGCGCACTCCGACACGCTTTCGCGCCAAGCGCCCCCAAACCAACCTGCGCGCTCCTGTGAAGATCCTGTATCTCAATGGCCCCAACCTGAATCTGCTCGGCACCCGGCAACCGGAGATTTATGGCAGGACCACGCTCGCCGATATCGAGGCGGCCGTCCGAGCCAAGGCAATTCCCCTGGGAATCACAATCGACTTCCGGCAGTCCAATCACGAAGGGGAACTGGTTACCTGGATTCAGCAGGCCCGCGGCACCGCCGATGCCATCGTTCTCAACGCCGCCGCCTACACCCACACCAGCGTCGCCCTTCGCGACGCCATCACGTCCTCCGAAGTCCCCACGGTCGAAATCCATCTCTCCAACATCCACGCCCGGGAGGAGTTTCGACACCGCTCACTCATCGCCGGGGTCTGCAAAGGGCAGATCGCCGGGTTCGGGATGCATTCATATCTGCTCGCCTTGGATGCCGCGATTACCGTTAAAGTGAACGCGTAAACCCGTGATATTTTCGAGTTTGACGCCACTTTCTCCCAGACTCCCAGCTTGACCAACGGGGAGCGGGCTTCTTACTGTGCCCCCGTCATTTGACACTGTGCCGGGCCAACCCCTCTTGGTTCACCGGCCTGTCCGGAGAACCCCGGACTCTACAATCGAAACCGACCTAACCGAACTCCGCCGCTGCCCTACGGAGTTCAACCTTTGATCCGACGTGGACCTGAAAGAAATCAAGTCAATCATTGATCTGATGAAGAAGAACTCCCTCTCGGAGTTCGAGTTGGAAGAAAAGGACTTCAAAATCAAATTGAAGCGTCCGATCGCCGGCGTGGCGGCTGTCCTGCCCGCGGCCGGAGGGTTGGAAGACGGTGAGTATCCGGCCCAGGGCGCACCCCAGCGCAATGCGGCCCCGGCCGGTCAGCAAGCTGCTCCGGCGGCGCCAGTCTCGGCCGACGCGGAGATTAAATCGCCGATGATCGGCACCTTCTATCGCACCCCTTCCCCGGACGCCGCTCCCTACGTCGACATCGGGAGCGAGGTTGGCCCGGACACCGTGGTCTGCATCATTGAGGCCATGAAGGTGATGAACGAGATCAAGGCGGAGACGCGCGGAATCATCACGGCCGTCCTTTCGGAAAACGCCAAGCCCGTGGAATTCGGCCAGCCGCTGTTCAAGATTCGCCCGATCTGAGTTCCTGCGGCCGGGTTTTCGGGTCCTGATCCGAATCCCGGCCGAACCCTGTCCCTTTCGTTACTCCGCATGTTTGAAAAAATTCTGGTCGCCAACCGTGGCGAAATCGCAATGCGGGTCATCCGGGCCTGCCGCGAACTGAACATCAAGACGGTGGCCGTCTATTCCAAGGCGGACGCCAATTCGATGCATGTGCAGATCGCCGACGAGGCCATCTGCATCGGCGAAGGCGCCAGCACCGACAGCTACCTCCGCATCGACCGGATCATCTCGGCGGCTGAGATCGCCGACGTGGACGCGATCCATCCCGGCTACGGATTCCTGAGCGAAAACGCCCACTTCGCCGACGTCTGCGAAAGCTGCAACATCCGCTTCATCGGACCGCGTTCGGCGGCCATGAACGCGCTGCACGACAAGGCCAGCAGCCGCAACCTCGCCAAGAAGGCGGGCGTCCCCACCCCTCCGGGATCGGACGGGCTGGTGGAGACGGAGAGCGACGCCCTGACGGTCGCCAAGCGCATTGGCTACCCGGTGATGATCAAGGCGGTCGCCGGCGGCGGCGGACGGGGCATGCGCGCCGCCCACAACGACGTTTCGCTGGTGAAGGGCTATCACACCGCGCGAACCGAGGCCGAAAAAGCCTTCGGAAACAGCGGCGTCTACATCGAGAAATTCATCGAGAATCCGCACCACATCGAGTTCCAGATTCTCGGTGACACCCGCGGCAACATCATCCACTTGGGCGAGCGCGATTGTTCCATTCAGCGTCGCAACCAGAAGCTCATCGAGGAAACCCCGTCACCGATGCTGGATCGCAAGGATTTCAAAGATCTGCGCAAGAAGATGGGCAAGGCCGCCCTCGCGATCGCCAGGGAGGCAGGCTACACCAACGCGGGTACCGTCGAGTTCATTGCCGATGACTCCGGGAACTTTTACTTCCTTGAGGTCAACAAGCGCATTCAGGTGGAGCACCCCATCACCGAGGAGGTCACCGGGGTGGATCTCGTGCGTCAGCAGATCCTGATCGCCGCCGGCGAACGGCTCACCCTGTCCCAGGGAGACGTCCTGCTGAAGGGGCACGCCATCGAGGCGCGTATCAATGCCGAGAATCCCTTCGACGACTTCCGCCCCTCCCCGGGCCGCATCGAGATGTACTACGCCCCGGGCGGCCGCGGCGTCCGCGTCGACTCGCATGCCTACGCCGGCTACACCATCCCGCCGTACTACGACTCAATGATCGGCAAGCTGATCACCTACGGAAAGGATCGCGCCGACGCCATGGACAAGATGAGCCGCGCGCTCAGCGAGTACATGATCACGGGCGTCAAGACGACC
>CANGMO010000332.1 GCA_947454295.1 Verrucomicrobiota bacterium
CCTGAAGCGGGTGATGGACCCGGCCTATCAGATCAGCAGCCTGGTTTCCGGAACGGGGCGAACGGTGGTGCGCGCCTGTACCGACACCACGCTCGGGGAGCTCTTTGCGTTGGAAAATGGAAAACTTCGCCGGCTGACTTCCCACAACACGGCGTTGTCGGCGGAGTGGGAGCTGGGGGCCGTGGAGGATTTCAAATTCTCCAGCCGGGACGGGACCGACATCCACGGTATTCTGGTCAAGCCCATCGGTTACGTGCCCGGCACGAAGTACCCCACGGTCTTGTACATCCACGGAGGACCGAACAGCCAGGACTCCCACGGGCTGCAGACCGGTGTCACCACCGCCGGAATTGATCGCCAGTTCCTTGCAGGAAACGGATATCTCGTGATCTCCATCAACTATCGCGGCAGTTCCGGACGCGGCTCCGAGTTCACTCGCGCCATTTTTGGGGACTGGGGGCACAAGGAGGTTGAGGACCTGCTGGCGGGGGTGGATTCGGTGGTCGCGTCGGGGCTCGCCGATCCGGACCGGTTGGGCATCGGTGGGTGGAGCTACGGAGGCATCCTGACCGACTACACCATCGCCACCGACGGGCGATTCAAGGCCGCGATCTCGGGGGCCGGCAGTGCCAATCAACTGAGTATGTATGGGTCGGACATGTACGTCCTCCAATATGACAACGAGCTCGGCCCACCGTGGCGCTCTCCTGAAACGTGGATGAAGGTTTCCTATCCATTCTTCAAGGCGGACCGCATTCGCACGCCGACCCTGTTCCTGGGAGGCGAGAAGGACTTCAATGTCCCCATCGCTGGTGGCGAGCAGATGTATCAGGCGCTGCGCAGCCTGGGGGTTCCGACCGAGTTGGTGGTCTATCCCGGTGAGTCGCACGGCCTCAAGCGACCCAGCTTTGGTCGGGATCGCCTGCAGCGGTATTTGAACTGGTACGATCGCTACCTGAAGCCCGTCAAATAGACCTCTGGGCTCCCGGATCTATCGAATTGCCTTTTTTTCGGAGCTGGCGCCAGCCTGCTCGCATGCTCCCCGGAACTGATCGCGCACGTCCCCGTCGAGGCGCGCTGGACGCGTTTACGCTGATCGAGCTTCTCGTGGTCATCGCGATCATCGCCATACTTGCGAGCCTGCTCCTCCCGACCCTGAGCAAGGCCCGGGACAAGGGACTGGGGGCCGCGTGCCTCAGCAACACCAAGCAGATCGGGCTCGCGATTCAGATGTACGCCGACGACAACCGCGACGTATTCCCCAATCAATGGTGGGCTGTGGGACCGTACAAGAATTCCCGTGGGTTCAACGCGGGCGGGGAGTGGCTGCGAACTCCGGCGTTCATGCTGTCGAATTACACTGGCGGTTCCATGGTGTGGGTCTGTCCCAAGAAGCGTCGTGGCCTGACCTACAAGTCCGAGCGCGGCGAATTCAATCCGGCCATCACCGGGTTCCTGTCGTATGGCTTCAACTACCTGGGGGTCTTCGGCGGCAACGGCACCCTGAGTCCAACCTTCAAGGCCACCATGGTCGAGCGTCCGGTGGACGTGGTGTCGGTGACCGAGGTGAGTGGATCCGACGATCCCAAGGAGATCGGCGGCGGACTCGGCAATGAGAAGGCCGATGCCGCCTGGCTGGATGTCTACTGGTCCAACGGATCGTATCCGAACCAGAAGGCGCCGAAGGGAAACCAGAACTACCGGTTCCAGTCGCAGATGAAGAAGCACAACCGGCGGGTGAACACGGTGTTTGTGGATGGGCATTCCGCTGCCGTTCGTCCGAGCCAGCTGGTATGGGACCAGTTCTACGGCGCCTTCACCGGCACCATGATTCCAGGAGGAAACGGGCTTCGGATTGGATCACCGGTCAGCACCGCCGCGCTTGATGCCTCGGAGACTCCTCCCTGAGTATCGCCGCGCCATTGCGGTGGCGCCTCTGCATGAACTCTGTCCGGCGACTGGTTCGCTACTTCTCAACCCTACCGAACGGGAAGGTGACCCTGTGGTGCTACCTGATCTGGTATCTTCACACGGTGGTTCGGCATTTCGACGCTTCGCCTACCCTGTGGCTGAATTCCGCCGGCATCAGTGCCGTGATTGGACTGGCCCTCATCCTCAGTGTCGGCGGCGCCGGAGCCGCCCGAGCGGACCGGTGGCAGACCTTTCGGCTGTTCGTCATGCCGTTTTGTGTTTCGAGCTTTTCCTCCCTCATCAAGGGGCGGGGCTATTTCCTGATCTTCCCGCCGTCGGCATCCGAACTGATGACCTCGGTCGGGCTTTGCGCGGCCTTCGTCTGCCTGACGAGGGCGCTGCGCGCGGTGGCCGGCCGGCGGTGGGAGTCGCAGTCGCCGCGTCCCGGGTGAAGGGTCACGCGTCGACACGGCGCCGTCTGCGGGCCCTGTACCAGGCGACGCCTGCGATACCCACAACGGCAACGCCACCGGCCATCGTGGAGGCCTCGGGAAAGAGCACGAAATCGTCCCACGCGATGGCGTCATCGCGGCCATTTCCCGACGAACCATTGATGATCGAGAGGGTGAAGGTCAGGGAAGTGCTGTTGCCGGTGTAGAGAAAGTTGCTGGAGAAAAAGGTCCAGGCGGTGCTGGGCGACGCAAACGTGTCGGTGCGCGAAAACGTGCCGTCGCTGCTGACCAGCTGAAACGTAGGATTCCGACTGGTGGGCGACTGGTTCGACACCTTCGCCGCGTATCCGGAAAAGGACATGGTCTGGTTGTGAACCACCGAATTCAGCGTCACCGACCAAACAGGGGTGACGACGCTGTTCCCGTTCGCGCCGCGGGTGATGTACATCAGCGTTCCCGCACCCGTGGTGTGATCCGAAGTGGGTACCCATCCGGTTCCGGCGGTTGCCGCGGTGGTGCGGAAATCGTAGGTGCCGTAGCTCATGGTTCCGGAGTTGTCCAAGGTCAGGGCGGTGGAGAAACCGCTGACCGATCCGGCCTCGAAATCGCCGTTGGTGAGCAGCGTTTGGGCGCCTGCGGGGTTGGGCAGGCAGACACAGCAAATCGCCAACGGTCTGCCTCGTCGAAGAGAATGGAATGCCACGACCTACGTTCGCCCCTTGTTCCCCGTGTTTCGAATCCAATATGGGTGGGTGTTCACCCCATGCCGCTGGGAGTGTATTGGGGGAAGCGTCGATCCGGTCGCGACGCGATCCTTCCCGGGAATTGCTCCCGGCTGCATGCCGGGGCTTGACCGCGGGGTGTGGTTTCGGCGCTGATCGATGGGTCGTGGCGCAGCCCGCACCCGGGCGACGCCCCGGTTTTTTCATGGCATTGACCCCGCTCACGGATTCGGTTGCCGGCAAGGCGATGCTGCGCGTGTACGACGGTGCGCAGAAGGGGGCGACGGCGTTTTTTCGGAATCGGCCGTTGCTCGAAACCCTGATGGCATTGCTCGAACAGCGACAGGGACGACCGCTCCGCATCCTGTTTCATGCCGGATCCATCGGTGCCGAGGTGTATTCCTTCGTTGTTTACGCGCAGCGCACGGGGCTCGCCAATCGGTGCCCGTTGGAAATCTACACCACGGATCTGAATCCCCAGTTCCTCCAGTTTGCCGAGGAGGCCTGCTATCCGGCGGAGGTCCTTGATACCTTCACCGCCGAGGAGCGCGCCTGGTTTGAGCCCCTCGACTCCGGCAGGGTGCGTCCGGTGGAGGCAGTCCGGCGCTGCGTGTGGTTTTTACCTGCCTGCTCCTTCGTCGACGCTGTTCCGCCGGACGGGGAGGTGTTTGACGTCGTTTTCATCCTCAACGCCCTAACCTACGTGACTCCGGATCAGCAGGCGGAATGCTTGCGGAACGTCGCGCGTTACAACACGGATCTCCTGGTCGCCTGCGCCTTCCATCCCGACACCATCCGTCGCGATCTGCTCGCCAACGGCTATGAGCCGGTGACCACACGCATCGCCGAGATTCACAACGCATGGACGGAACGGATCCGCACCGAAGCGTTGCCGCCGCCGGATTCACCGGATTACAGCTGGGTCATTCCCCCGTTTTCCGAGATTCCCGAGCACGAGTTTCGCTTCTGCTCGATCTTTC
>CANGMO010000333.1 GCA_947454295.1 Verrucomicrobiota bacterium
AAGGGCGAGAGCAAGAAGACCCAGCCCGTTCCGACTCCGCGTCCGGTGGAAGCACCGGTCGCTGGAAAGTAAACCAACCGACACCAATTTTTCAGGAGAGCGAAGATTATGGCGTTGATGCCGGCAAGGGTTAAGTACCGCAAGATGCACCGTGGCCACCGCACGGGTCTCGCATCCCGTGGCAACACGGTCGCCTTCGGCGAATATGGCCTCCAGGCGCTCGAGCGTTGCTGGATGGACACCAAGCAGATCGAGGCGGCTCGCGTGGCGGTCACCCGCTACATGAAGCGTCGCGGCAAGGTTTGGATCCGGATTTTCCCGGACAAGAGCTTCACCAAGAAGCCGCTCGAGGTTCGAATGGGTACCGGTAAGGGTGCCGTTGAATCCTGGGTGGCGGTCATCCGCCCCGCGAACATCCTGTTCGAGGTGGACGGTGTCACGGAAGTGGTGGCCCGCGAGGCGATGCGCCTGGCTGCGACCAAGCTGCCGATCAGCACGAAATTCATCCAGCGCCACAAGTTGGCTTGAGGATCAGGACATGGCCAAGACTGCTTATAACGATTTGACCGCGCAGGAGCTCACGGCGAAGAGCCAAGAGCTGCGCCAGGAGCTGTTCAATCTCCGCCTGCAGAAGGCGACCGCCCGGCTCGAAAAGCCGCATCGGATCGCCGAACTGCGCAAGGAAATTGCCCGCTGCGAAACTCGCCTTTCCAACCTTCGCCGAGCGTCGGCGCAGGCCAAGGCCACCGCCCCTAAAGCTTGACGAAGTATGGCTGAGCAAACCCTAGTCCGTGGCCACCGCAAGGAGCGGGTCGGCGAAGTGGTCTCCGATCGGATGACCAAGACCATTGTTGTCCGCGTGGAACGCCGTTTTCGGCATCCGCAGTTCAAGAAGGTCGTGACGAGCTTCAGCAAGCTCTATGCGCACGACGAGAAGGAAGAGGCGCAGATCGGCGACCTCGTCCGCATCCAGGAGAC
Source organism: Verrucomicrobiota bacterium (assembly GCA_947454295.1). Lineage (GTDB taxonomy): Bacteria > Verrucomicrobiota > Verrucomicrobiia > Limisphaerales > UBA9464 > CAIVQB01. The sequence continues at coordinate 979 of CANGMO010000333.1, forward strand.
CCGTCCGCTGTCCAAGACCAAGTGCTGGCGGCTGGTGGAGATTCTCAACGCTGATGGATCCAGCCGCACCAAGGCCTGATTCACGAACCGCCCCAGAGGACTAACCAGGATCCAATATGCTTCAAGTTCGCTCCAGTATGGACGTCGCCGATAACACCGGCGCCAAGGTCGCGTGGAACATCGGTGTACTCGGCCGCAACCAGCGTTATGCCCGTGTGGGTGACGTGATTAAGGTGCACATCAAGGAAGCCGCCCCGGACGGTTCCGTGAAGAAGGGTGAAGTCCAGAACGCCGTGGTTGTCCGTACTAAGGAAACCATCCGCCGTTCCGACGGATCCTGCCTCCGCTTCGACAGCAACGCCGTTGTCATCATTGACAAGGAAAACAACCCGAAGGGCACCCGCATCTTCGGCCCGGTGGCCCGTGAACTTCGCGAAAAGAAGTTCATGAAGATCATCTCCCTGGCCCCTGAGGTCATCTGAGCAAGACCGACGGATCCATTCCCGATTTCCCGAACCAGCCATGAAGGTGGAAACCAAACTCAAATTTCACGTCCGCAGCGGCGACGAAGTCGTCGTGATCGCCGGGTCGGCCAAGGGCCGGCGCGGCAAGGTCACCCGTGTGCTGACCGCCCGCAGTGCCGTCATCCTCGAGGGGACCGACGAGCGCAGCAAGGAGACCGACGACAAGCGCCGTCTGGTCCGCCCGGTGCAGCATTATCTTCGCAAGAGCCAGCAGAACCCGCAGGGCGGCCTCCTCTGGCTCGAGGGACCGGTCCACGTGTCCAATGTGATGAAGGTGGACGAGTACGAGAAGCGGAGTGCCAAGCGCACCGCCAAAACACGCTAAGCCGATCGATCGAAATGAAGGCCCGTCTTTACAAGAAATACGTCGAGGATGTTCTGCCTGCGCTCAAGGAAAAGCGCGGCTATACGAACGTCCATCAGATCCCCCGGATCGAGAAGATCGTCATCAACATGGGTGTCTCCTGCTCGTCGGAGAAGGGCTCTGTTGAGGAAGCGGTGAAGGATTTGACCCAGATCACCGGTCGCAAGCCGGTCATCAACAAGTCCCGCAAGAGCGTTGCGAATTTCAAGCTCCGCGCCGGCCAGGCGATCGGATGCCGCGTCACGCTCCGCCGCGAGGTCATGTACGAGTTCTTCGACCGTCTCGTGACGTCGGCGCTCCCCCGCATCCGCGATTTTCGTGGCGTTTCGGTCCGCTCCTTTGACGGCCGCGGCTCCTATTCCCTCGGTCTGCCCGACCAGACGATCTTCCCCGAGATCGAGCTCGACAAGATCAAGCGCCAGCAGGGCATGGACATCACCATCGTCACCAGTGCTGACAGCAACGATGAGGCCTACGACCTCCTCAAGCTGATGGGCATGCCGTTTTCCAAGTAATTTTTAGCGATACCCCTTATGGCCAAGAAATCCTGGCTGGAACGCAACAAGAAGAAGGCCGCGACGGTCAAGAAGTACGCCGCGCTGCGCGCCGAGTTGAAGGCGAAGGGCGACTATGCCGCCCTGAGCAAGCTCCCGAAGAATGCGAGCCCCGTCCGTTTGGTGAACCGCTGCAAATTTAGCGGCCGCCGTCGTGGGTTCCTCCGCAAGTACGGATGCTCCCGCCTCACCTTCCGCGAAGGTGCGGTCGCGGGCCTGATTCCGGGCGTGACGAAATCCAGCTGGTAACCTGACGCCGACATGAACGATCCCATTGCCGATCTTCTGACCCGCATCCGCAACGCGGGCAGCGCCCTCCACGCCGACGTGGTCATTCCTCACTCCAAGATGAAGGAAGCCATCGCCCACATTCTCAAGCGCGAGGGTTATATCTCGAGCGTGAGCGTCGAAGGCGCGACGGTGAAGACCCTCAAGCTCGGTCTTCGCTATCAGGGCCGCAAGACCGTGATCACCGGCCTCAAGCAGGTGAGCACCCCGGGTCTGCGCCGTTATTGCAGCAGCACTGAGATTCCCCGTGTCCTCGGCGGAATGGGTGTTGCCATCCTCTCCACTCCCCAGGGTGTGATGACCGGAACCGACGCCCGCAAGCAGGGCACCGGCGGCGAGGTCGTCTGCTACATCTGGTAAGCCGAAAGTCTCAAAGGTTTTTCGTATGTCTCGTATTGGCAAAACGCCCGTTCCGATTCCCGCCAAGGTCAAGGTGACCGTTACCGGGAACCGCGTCTCGGCCGAGGGCCCGAAGGGCAAGCTCGAGTTGAGTCTCCCCACCCTCACCACCGCGGTGATTGACGGCGCCAGCGTGCGCGTCACCCGTGATGGCGAAACCGGTCAGGCACGTGCCATGCACGGTCTCGCCCGGGCGCTGGTGAACAACATGCTCAAGGGTGTCGCGGACGGCTTCCAGAAGAAGCTCGAGATCCAGGGCGTCGGCTTCAAGGCCGCCGTTCAGGGCGCCGTGGTAAATCTCTCCCTGGGCTTCAGCCATCCGATCCTTTACCCCATCCCCGCCGGCATCAAGGTGACCGTCGAGGAGAACACCAAGCTGACGATCGACGGTGCCGATAAGGAAACCGTCGGGCGCGTGGCCGCGGAAATCCGCAGCTACTACCCCCCCGAGCCGTACAAAGGCAAGGGTGTCCGTTACGTCGGCGAGAAGGTCATCCGCAAGGAAGGCAAGACCGTTCAGTAAGGCCGCAGCCTGGTTCAACCCTAGATTCCGCCCGCAGAATGAGAACCGAACACAAACAGCGTCTCGCGCAGCTCCGCCATTGGCGTGTCCGCAAACACGTCGTCGGCAGTGCCGAGCGTCCCCGGATGAGCGTCAAGTTCACCGGACAGCACATCTACGTCCAGATCATCAACGATGCCGCCGGCCTGACCCTGGCCGCGGTGAGTACCCGCGGCAAAGCTGCGCCGGCTGGTGCCAAGGGCGCCAACGTCGCAAGCGCGACGCTGGTTGGCAAGGCAGTGGCCGAAGCGGCCAAGGCAAAGGGTGTCGAGACCGTGGTCTTTGACCGCGGATCCGCTCGCTATCATGGCAAGGTCAAGGCGCTGGCGGATGCCGCTCGCGAGGCCGGTCTGAAATTCTAACTCCCACCGAGGTAACGATTGTGGCTG
>CANGMO010000334.1 GCA_947454295.1 Verrucomicrobiota bacterium
AATCATCAAACCGTTCAAGCTGGAGGAAGTGTAGGACGCCCTGGGTGACATCGGCATCGAGGGCATGACGGTCAGCGAGGTCAAGGGCTTCGGGCGGCAGAAGGGCCACACCGAGATCTACCGCGGCAGCGAGTACACCGTGGACTTTCTCCCGAAGATCAAGCTGGAGCTGGTGGTTTCGGATGCCAAGGCGGTCGAGGCGGTCGGGGTCATCGTAAAGACCGCGAAGACCGGCAAAATCGGCGACGGAAAGATTTTTGTCTCGGCGGTGGAGGAAGCGATTCGCATCCGCACCGAGGAAAAGGGCGACAGCGCGGTCTGAGGCACGACGGCCCACCGGCTCCAAGCTCCATGAAATGCCGACCAACCTTTTTAACCACCCTGGCACTCAGCCTGGGACTGACTCTTTCTGCATTGGGTCGTGGGACCGAAGCAGGACGTGACACACACAACGAACACCAAACACGGATGAAGAAAATCGAAGCCATCATCAAACCCTTCAAACTGGAAGAGGTGAAGGACGCGCTGCACGACGTGGGCGCCGAAGGAATGACCGTTTCCGAAGTCAAGGGCTTCGGACGGCAGAAGGGGCACACCGAAATCTACCGCGGCAGCGAGTACACCGTGGATTTCCTGCCCAAGATCAAAATCGAACTCGTCCTGGCGGACTCCAAGGTCCAGGAGGCGGTGGCAGCCATCATCAAGGCGGCCAAGACCGGCAAGATCGGCGACGGAAAGATCTTCATCTCCGGCGTCGAGGAAGCGGTGCGGATCCGCACCGAGGAAAAGGGGGAGAACGCCGTCTAAGGCGCCCCGCACCAACCCCAACCATCTCTGATAAAACCAACCATGAAAAAGCTCCTGTCCCTGTTTGCCTTCCTCGCGATCACGGTTTCGGCCCTGACGCTGGTTCGCGCAGAAGATCCCCCCAAGGAAGCCCCCAAAAAGGCTGACCCCAACATTGAACAGCGCATTGCCGATCTCGAGGCCTACGTGAACAACGGGTCACGCGGCGCCGATGCGGCCGATGCCAAGATCACCAGCAAGGTCTCGGGATCCGGCCCCGGTCACAATGCGTTCCAGATGGTCTCCGCGGCCCTGGTTCTCTTCATGACCCTGCCCGGCCTGTTCCTGTTCTACGGCGGCCTGGTCCGGAAGAAGAACATCCTCTCGGTGGTTGCCCAGTGCTTCGGCATCGCCGGGCTGGTGACCATCCTCTGGTGGGCTTTCGGCTACAGCTTCGTCTTCGGTGACGGTTCGTCGCCCTGGATCGGCAGCTTCAGCAAGTTCGCCTTCCTGAAGGACGTCGATTCGAACCCCAACACGAACTACAGCTACTGGGTCTCCCACAACGTCTTCTCGATGTACCAGCTGATGTTCGCGATCATCACCCCGGCGCTGATCCTGGGTGCCATCGCGGAACGCATGAAGTTCTCGGCCGTGCTCCTCTTCGTCGGCCTCTGGATGGTTGTGGTTTACTTCCCCCTCGCCCACGCGGTCTGGGGCATCGACGGCGCCATGAACGGCGTCTGGAACCCCAAGGCGCTGATCAAGTCGATCGACTTCGCCGGCGGCACCGTGGTGCACATGAGCTCCGGTTGGTCGGCGCTCGTCCTCTGCCTCATCCTCGGACCCCGCCTCGGCTTCGGTAAGCAGAACATGGCTCCTCACTCCATGACGATGTGCGCCATCGGCACCGGCATGCTCTGGGTCGGCTGGTACGGTTTCAACGCTGGATCCGCGGTGGCCGCGGACGGCATCGCTGCCAACGCCTTCACCACCACGACCATCGCGGCCGCTGTGGCCTCCTTCGTGTGGGCGATGCTCGAGTACATCATCCGCGGCAAGCCCAGCATCCTGGGCTTCTGCTCCGGCGCGGTTGCCGGTCTGGTCGTCATCACCCCTGCCTGCGGTTTCGTGAACACCACCGGCTCGGTCATCATCGGTGTGCTGGCCGGCCTCGTGCCCTTCCTCGCCTGCGCCTACCTCAAGCCGGCGTTCAAGTATGACGACGCGCTCGACACCTTCGGCGTGCACGCGGTGGGTGGTACCCTGGGCGCCCTCCTCACTGGCTTCCTCGCCACCGGCGACGTGAACGCCAACCTCAGCGGCGACCCCGCCAAGGCCAACGGTCTGGCCAAGCTGGTCGGCAACGGCCTCTGGCTCGAGCAGCTCAAGGCGATGGCCATCACCATCGTTCTCTCGGTGGTCGCCACGGTGATCATCGCCTACGTCGTGAAGGCCATCGTTGGTCTCCGCCCAACCGAGGAAGACGAAACCCAGGGCCTCGACCTCGCCGACCACGGCGAGGAAGGCTACCACGGCTGAGACGCCACGGCCGGAACCCCGATTTCCCCGCGTCAATAAGTGCGGCCCGCGAGCCGATCTTGACCCGGAAATCCGGAACCAGTCGTTCGTCAGACACCCCGCCGGTTTCCTGCGCCGCCCAATGCGGCCGGAGGAAACCGGCGGGTTCGTTTTCAGGACTGTCAACCGAACGTTTCGTCACGTTCGTTTTTGATTGGCACAGGGGGGGCGGGCAACGGAACCTGTTAGCCCATGAAGTATATTTTCGTTACGGGCGGCGTGGTCAGCTCCCTCGGAAAGGGCCTGACCGCGGCGGCGCTCGGCACGCTGCTGGAGAATCGGGGCCTCAAGGTCACGCTCCAGAAGTTTGACCCGTACCTGAATGTCGATCCCGGCACCATGAGCCCCTACCAGCACGGCGAAGTGTACGTGCTGGATGACGGAGCCGAGACGGACCTCGATCTGGGTCACTACGAGCGGTTCACCAACACCAAGCTCAGCCGCAAGAACGCCACCACGAGCGGCCAGGTGTACCAGCAGGTCCTCGACAACGAACGCGAGGGCGTCTACCTGGGCAAAACGGTGCAGGTGATTCCACACGTCACCGATGAAATCCAGCGCCGGATCACCCTGCTCGCCGATGACACCAAGGCGGATGTCATCATCACCGAAATCGGCGGCACGGTCGGCGATATCGAAGGACTCCCCTTCCTCGAGGCCATTCGTGAATTCGCCCTCGACGTCGGGTTCCACAACGTCTGCTTCATCCACGTCACCTACGTTCCGTTCATCAAGGCCGCCGGCGAGCTCAAGACCAAGCCCAGCCAGCAGAGCGTGGCGAAGCTGCGCGAAATCGGTCTCGCGCCAAACCTGCTGGTCTGCCGCTGCGAGCACCCGCTCGGCAAGGACATCCGCCAAAAGCTGAGCCTGTTCTGCAATGTGCCGTTCGAGGCCGTCATCGAGGAGAAGGATGTCGACCACTCGATCTACGAGGTCCCCCTCATGCTCCAACGGGAGCGCATGGATGATCTCGTGTGCCGCCAGCTGCATCTGGATGTCCCTCCGGCCCAGATGGGGCACTGGCAGGACATCATCCGCCGTCTCGTTGCCCCCCAGCACCGCGTCCGCATCGGCGTGGTCGGCAAGTACATCGAACTCCAGGACGCCTACAAATCCGTCTACGAGGCGCTCAAGCATGGCGGCATCGCCAATGACTGCGGTGTGCAGATCGAGCAGATCGAGTCGGAGGAACTGGAAAAGGGCGACGTCTCCAAGATCTTGAAATCGCTGGGCGGCATCCTGGTTCCCGGCGGCTTCGGCTCACGCGGCATCGAGGGCAAGATCAAGGCGGCCCAGTACGCCCGCGAAAACAAGATCCCCTACCTGGGCCTCTGCCTCGGCATGCAGATCGCCACCATCGAGTTTGCCCGCAATGTGCTCGGGCTCCCCACGGCGCACTCAACGGAATTCGACGAGAACACGTCGGACCCGGTCATTCACCTGCAGGAAACCCAGCGCCACGTGAAGCGGAAGGGCGGCTCGATGCGCCTCGGCGCGCAGGAGTGCCAGCTGGCGATGGGCACCCTGGCCCAAAAGCTCTACGGCGCCTTCACGATCAGCGAGCGTCATCGTCACCGCTACGAATTCAACAACGCCTATCGCCCGCAGTTCGAGAAGGCGGGATTCGTGATCTCCGGCACCACCCCGGACAATCAGCTCGTCGAAATCGTGGAACTCCCCGCGCATCC
>CANGMO010000335.1 GCA_947454295.1 Verrucomicrobiota bacterium
ATCCACACACCTCGAAACCAAGAACGGAACCAGAGAGATTCTCCGGAATCTGGGCCTTGGATTACCCCCTCTTCCCGCCTCGTCACCGACCGTTTGGCGATGCAAAGTCGTTTATACCCTTGTTTGGTATTTAGGGGAGTGGGGCAGGCGTTTTTTCCGCGAAGCTCGCAATCGGGGCATGCGATTCTTTTTCCCGACGGCCGGTTAGAATCTTTTGCCCCGCCCGCAGCCATGCATGTGCGGTAAATCGCTTGTCGGCCGGCCGGGCAATCCCCAAGTACAGCGTGCTCGCGATGCCCCGGCGGCGGAGCATCCACTTGGCGGCCATGGCTTGGGGAAGGCAGACCAGGCCCAGTGGAATATGATTTGCGATCGACTGAACCGCCCAGGAAACCCGCTCCGCCACATCCCTCTCCTTATCCGAGATTTCGGCCGAGGACTCGGTCTGGGCGCGCCCGAGATGTGGTGCAATCCAGCGGAAGGGAACGAGGAGCAACAGCAGCTTGGACCATGCCAGCCACAGAAGGGCCTCCAGTAGGAGCATCCGATCCGGCCAGGCGTGAGCCCGGAATTTACCGAGACGCGTCATCCAACACCCGGACCAGATTGGTCTCGGCGAGTTTCTGAAGGAAGGCGAGAACCTGCTGCTCGCAAACCGTGCGTTCGACCGAAAACTCCCGAAGCAATTGGTCCACAACCGCCGAACCGGCGCGGGGTTGCTCGATCAGGGCCCAAATCCGGCTGCCGACCGGATCCATCCCATAGTAGGCGCCGTTCTCGATGCTCATCAGCGCAGTCTGACCCTCGATGCTGGTGGCGACCAGATCCGGGGACTGGGTGACGACTTGATGCAACGCGATACTGGAACTGGGCATGGTCAGGATGAAACGGGGGTCCCATCGGCGTTCAAATATCCAAAGCGCCGCATGACCTCACCGTGCTGGGTGACGATGGCAGAGACCTGCTCCGGCGACAACACTTCCCGCCACGTGCCGGCCTGGCCCTTGCGGAAGAATGTCCTTCCTTCCATCGACTCGCGAAATCCCTGCGCCTCCTCCTGCCGTTTGAGCACTTCAAAGCTGGAATGTTGCAGCGCCCGCGCCACGCGCTCCGGTTCGTCCGGAAACCCGGCGAATCGGCAGGCGGCGGAGAAAACCTCCTGGGGGCGGATCAGCATGTCTTCGTAGCGCATGACATGTACCGGAACCGAGGAGCGGTCGATCCAACTCAGGACGTGAAAACTCCAGCTTCCTGTCGGCTGGATAAGCTGCAGGTCGAGTCCATTCTTGCTAGCGGCCATTACGGCAGCCGGGTTCGCCATCCGTGCGATTGTGTTGTCGAGATCCTTGCCGCGGTGGTGACTAAAGGAAACCGCGACGTCCAGCGGGTTGCGGATGAAGTAGAGAGCGGCCCGGGTTGCCTCGCAGGAGAATTGCAAGTGCCCGCTCCGCGGGTCGGTGAAGGCTTCGTGAACCTTGAAGACGGCATTTCCTTCGCGCCCGTAGGCTTCCTGAACCGGAATCCGGGCTTCCTCCAGTTCTAGCTGCGTCAGATCGGACGACTCCCATCCCAGCACCCGCTCGAAGCCCGTCCGGCTGGCAAAGTTCGTATAGTCGAAGGCATTGATGTCCACGGGTTGATCGCCGCCGTGGTACAGGTTCGAGAGAAAGGCGCGGAACCAGGTGTTCCCGCTCTTCGGATAACTCGCCAGCCAGACGATGCCCTTCATGGAGCGAGGTCGGCAGCTAGAAGGTCCACCAGGGTCAACGCGGAGAATTCACTCCGGTCGGGTCGAGTCACGGTGGTCAATGGCACCTGCGCAGCGAGGCGACTTAGGGACTGAAAATGTGGTTTCTGGAGACCCAACCCAGGGAGGTACTGGGCTCGGTAGGTATTCTCCAACAGGAGGGTCACCCGCTTCAACACCGGCTGGAGGGTCAAGGTCGGTTCAGAGATCCGCGAGTCCGCGCTGAGGTGATACAGGCGGGCCAAGGGCACCGGCTCCCGGCAGAACGAATCCCGAAAGGCGAGCGTTCGCTTATCCAATTGGGGTCTCAGCCGCGGCAAGGATTCCGCATCCTCCACCAACTCGCGTGCCGAGTTGGGCCACAGCTTGAACTGCGGCAGGCCGGGCTGAACGATCGGGTTCCCCGCCGCATCGAAGGTCACGGCGGCCACGTCATCGGCCAACACACGAAAGCCGCGTTTGGAAAAGTGGGCGGCAAGCGTCGACTTCCCCCGCCCTGACACACCCATGAAGGCAACCGCACCCTGGGAGGTGACGATCACGCTGGCGTGGAGGGGAAGGATGCCGCGTTGATGCAACAGGGCCCCCATGGGGGAGCAAAGCAACAGCGCACGGAGATCGCTTTCGGTGGACCCAGGATCCGGTTGCACCCGAATTTCCCGGCCTTCGAAGGTTAGGTATCGTCCGACTCCAGGAATCCAGGCCAGGAGCCGACCGGGGGCGGTTTGAAAGCGCGCTCCGCGAAACCGGGCGTCTGGCAGATCGGCCGGTACCTCACCGAGGCGAATCGCCACGTCGACCGGAGCGCCCTCAGGGGCGGGCTCCAGTTCGGGAAACGGGATCCACGTGGCAACAGTCAGGCCGTAGACGCGATGCCGGAATGGCGGAATTGGTTCCTCTGACGAAGACACGATGGCGGGCAATTGACCGGAGGATTTGCGGCGGAACAAGACGAAAGCATGTCCGGGATCAAAATCCAGGACCCAAGGACCTCACGCGGAAGAAGACCGTTTCGGTCAACCCGCAGAAAACGGGCAGCGGTTCCTTGCGTCCTGCAGGGGCATGAAAACAATGCGCCGGGTGAATCTTCCCAGCTGGAAACGTCTGTTGTGGATCCCGGTCTTTCTTGGCGTGGGGATCGGCGTCCTGACTTGGATGGCCCGCCAGCCCGGGGACATGGACCGCCAGCTCGCGCGCCTCAAAGCCCAGGGTATTCCCACGACTTCGGCTGAACTCGACGTGTGGTATGCCGCCGTTCCCGATGCGGTGAATGCCGGGAAGCTGGTCCTCGAGGCGGCGTCCGGATTTCGAACGGTGGCCCTCCCGGGTTTGGAAGCCGACTCCCAGCGACGCCCGAGTCGAACCAACGGCGTCACGGAATCGCTCCTGCTTGCCAACCGCGCCTACCTGGCCACCAACGCCGAAACACTCCACGCAATCCACGCCGCGCTTCAGCACCCTCAAAGCCGGTACCCGATTCTTCTGACCAACGGTGTCCTCACCCTCCTGCCGCACCTTTCGCCCGTTAAACAAGCGGCCCAGCGGCTGGGTGTCTGCGCGGAAATGGCGGCGGAATGCGGCGATCGCGAACTCGCCACTCAATGCCTGTTGGACGGCCTCGCGCTGGCCCGCACGTTGCAACCGGAGCCCACGGTCATCTCGTTTCTCGTTCGGAATGTTTGCGAAGGGATCGCGACGGCCTCGGCGGAGCGGGTGTTGCACCGCGTGGAATTGAATTCGAATCAGCTTTCCCAACTGCAGCGCGCCTTCAATCGGTCCGCAGCGGAACTGTCCTACGATCGGGCGATGGTCGGTGAGCTGTGTCTGAACCTCGATGCGTTCCGGATGCCGGCGGGGCGTCAATGGACTGGTCTGGTGGCCCCTGGCGGTCCCAATCCAGCCCTCCAGCCGGAGGCCGTGGTGCTCTGGGTGTATTCCATCAGCGGCTTGAAGGGGCGCGACCTGGCGGTGATGGCCAACTATTACAACCGCAGCCGCGAACTAGCCGCGCTTCCCCCAACGGCCCGCCATCGGGCATCGGAGACGTTGAATGCGGAGTTGGACGCACAACTCAGGACCCAGTTTCTGCCAATCGCCCACATGATGCTGCCGGGAATCCTTAAAACGGAATCCAAGGCGACGCACCAGTACGCCGTGCTGCGGTCCGCCGAGGTGGCGTGTGCCGTGGAACAGTGGCGACAGGCACACGGTGGCGCTTTGCCGGAATCCCTCAACGCACTCGTGCCCGGGCCCCTGGCATCCATCCCGGAAGATCCCCTCGACGGTCGCCCGCTCAAGTTCGTCAAGC
>CANGMO010000336.1 GCA_947454295.1 Verrucomicrobiota bacterium
ACTGGACCAGCACCCACCCCATCACGCTCGGTCCGCGGGCTTTGGTCTTCGATCCGTCCCTCAAGACCTCGCAAAACAACCTGTGGACCTACCGGCGCATCGTGGATGCCGCGCTGTGGAAGCCAGGAAGCGAGCGTCATGACCAGTCGCTGGCCAACTGGCCCCAAAACGACTACTGGCTCGGCCCGCTGGCGGGAGTTCCCGCCGCGACCGCCGCGAAGCATCTGCGCCGGTCCCGCGACCTGAGCCTGAGCCTTGTCCACTGGATGCAGACCGAGGCGCCGCTACCCGATGGCGGCACCGGATGGCCCGAAGTCCGGCTTTGCCCCGGAGTGCTCGGCACCCCCGACGGTCTGGCCAAGGCGGCGTACATCCGGGAATCGCGCCGTATCCGCGCCGAGTTCACGGTGCTGGAGCAACACGTCGGCGTGGATGCCCGAATGGCCGCCACCGGTCTCACCAAAGAACGTGTCCGTGCGGAAGCGTTTCACGACTCGGTCGGCGTTGGCGCCTATCGCATCGATCTACACCCGGGTACCGGCGGCGGCAATTACATCGATGTGGGTTCCCTGCCCTTCCAGATTCCCCTGGGTGCCCTGATTCCGCGCCGGGTTGAGAACCTGCTCGCCGGAGCCAAAAACCTCGGCGTCACGCACATCACCAACGGCTGTTACCGGCTGCATCCGGTGGAATGGAACATCGGCGAAAGTGCCGGGGCCCTGGCTGCATGGTGTGCATCGCATCGACTGGTGCCGCGCCAGGTTCGCAATCAGAGAACCCATCTGGAGGCCTTCCAAGCTGAACTTGACCGCCAGGGTGTGGAACGCGCCTGGCCCGAGAACGCCCAGCCGCCGCTGCACCCGCTCTGAGCGGATTCAGGCCGCCGGAACTGCGGTGAGCTCGTGCTGAACCACGGCGACGCTGGCCGCGACGGCGGTTTCAACCCGCAGGATCAGCGATCCCAGCGTGATCGAGTGGGCTCCCGCTGCTCGAAACGCCTCGTACTCGGCCTCGGAGAAATCCCCCTCGGGCCCAATCACCACGCCAACAGACGCAGGATTCCGCCCATGCCGCTGACGGAATTCATCGAACACCGCGCGGGGCGTCCGCGGAGGATCCAGCAGCGAGCCGATGAGCAGGAGTTCGAGGGGATCATGACGCGCAATCCACCGCTCCGGGGAAATGGGATCGTCGATGCGCATCAGCCACGGATTGCCGCTTTGCTTGGCAGCCTCGATGGCGATGGCCTGCCATTTGTCCCGCTTGTCCCCGGACTCATCGGGCTGACTGACGCAGTGGGCGGCGGTCAGCGGCACCACCCGGGACACCCCGAGCTCCACCGCCTTTTGCAACAGGCCGTCCATGGCCTTCGTCTTGGCCACCGCCTGAAGCAGCGTCACCGGACACGGGCGGGGCGGATGCTGGATCCGGTTTTGAATGCGCACCGTTACGTCACGACGTCCCACCGTGGCCACCACTCCGGAGCACTCGCCGCCCACGCCGTCGAGGAGAACCACGGGCTCGCCCACTTGGACCCGCAGAACGCGGGCGGCGTGGACGGCATCGCTCTCGGTCAGCGCAACGCAATCCCCGGTTGCCGTTCCAGCGGGAAGGTAAAACCGGTGCATGCGACAACGGGTTGCGAAATGCCGGTCAGCTGAAGAACGCCTTGGCCTTCTCAAAGAAGCCCTTGCCCTGCGGATGGACGCTGTCGTCACACAGGTGTGCAAACTCCTCGAGCTTGGCCTTCTGCGCGGCGTTGAGGCGCGTGGGGACCTCGACGGTGACGGTCACCAGCAAATCCCCCATGCCATAGCCCTGCACGTTCTTAACGCCGCGGCCCTTCAGACGGAAGGTCGTTCCGGACTGGGTGCCGGCAGGCACGCGAATCTGGGCCTTGCCAGTCAGCGTCGGCACATCGACCTCGGCTCCCAGTGCCGCCTGGGTGAAGGCCACCGGCACCGCGCAATGCAGGTCATCGCCATCGCGCTTGAACACCTCGTGTTCTGCCACGTGGAGCACCACGTACAAATCACCAGCCGCTCCACCGCGCTGGCCCGCCTCGCCATTGCCGTTGGAACGAAGCCGGGTGGCGGTATCCACACCGGCGGGAATCCGCAGTGTGATGGTGGCCGCCTTGTTGACGCGGCCATCGCCAGAGCAGGTCTTGCAGGGCTTCTCCACCATTTCGCCGGCGCCTTCGCAACGTGGGCAGGTCTGCTGGATCGAGAAAATGCCCCGCGACATGACGACGCGTCCGCGTCCATTGCACTGCTGGCAGCGAACGCGCTTGGAACCCTTCTCAGCGCCCGAGCCACCGCAGGTATCGCAGGTGGCGGGCTTCTGGACGGTGATCTGCTTTTCGGTCCCGGTGCACGCCTCCTCGAGGGTGATCTCCATGTCGTACCGGAGATCCGACCCACGCGCCGGGCCGCCCGGATCGCTGCTCTCGCCGCCGCCACCGCCAAAGAAGCTCTCGAAGATGTCGCCGCCACCAGCACCACCACCGCGGCCGCCGCCGAACACTTCGCGGAAGACATCGAACGGGTCATGGAATCCGCCCGCTCCCCCCGCACCCGGGCGTCCGCCGCCAGCCCGCGCGCGCGGGTCAAAGGCCTGATGGCCGTACTGGTCGTAGGCGGCCCGCTTCTGCGGATCGCTCAGCACCTCGTACGCCTCGCCGAGTTCCTTGAACTTCTCCTCCGCGGCCTTGTCGCCCGGATTCTTGTCCGGGTGATATTTCACCGCCTGCTTGCGGTAGGCCTTTTTCAGCTCGTCGGCGGAAGCTCCGCGTTCAGCACCGAGGATTTCGTAATAGTCACGTTTTCCGGAAGCCATGGCTCGGGAGAAATCGGGTCAGGTCGAGGAACGTTCAGGACGCACTGGATGGCGCGGGCGCCTTGGCCACCACCACGCTGGCGGGACGGATCAGGCGATCCCGCATGCGGTAGCCCTTGCGAACCACCTGCAACACCTGGCCCTCGGGAACGTCGGCGGTCTCCTGCTGCGAGACGGCCTCATGCACCGAGGGATCGAAGGCGATGCCCTGGGCGGGAACCTCCTCGACGCCCGCGTCGGAAAAGACGCTGCGAATCTGTCCCTGGATCATGCCAACCCCCACTTTGAGCGCCTCCACCGAGGCATTGGCCTGGCTGGCCGCCGCAAGGGCCATGTCGAAGTTGTCGAGCACCGGCAGGAACCGGCTCAGCGTCCCCTCGGTGGCCGCGCGCCGGGCGTCGTCGCGTTCGCGCGCCGCGCGCTTCTTGAAATTCTCGAAGTCGGCCGTCACTCGCAGCAAACGCTCGTAGTTTTCCGCCGACTTGGCCTGCAGGTCGGCAATCTGTTGCGCCGTCATCGGCTCGGCAGACGACTGGGATTGCGTTTCCCCGGGCTGCACAGTGCCAGGTTCGTTGGATTCGTTGCTCATGGTGACTCTTCTATCCGAAACAGAGACCGCGAACCTAGAGGTCGGCGGGGCGGGTAGCAATACCTGCCGTCACCGCCGAGGGATGCCTCATTCGGGCGGAAACCGGGAAATCGGCTCCGCGAACTCGATGGCGGCAATGCCGGTCATCACCCGATCTGCCACCTCCTGGTAAATTTCCTTCAACCGGGCCTTGGAACAGCTCGCCGCCTCGGCGCGTTCCCGATCAAAGGTCATGGGGGGGCCGAACTTCAGCGTAATCCGCCCTGGAAGCGGAAACTTCCGATGCCGCCCAAAGGCTTCAAACGCTCCGAACACCCGTACCGGAACCACCACCGCCTCGGACTTCAACACGCTCAATCCGACGCCCGACTTGGCACGCTGCAGCTGGCCGTCGCGACTGCGCGTGCCTTCGGGAAACAGGACGATGCATCCGCCGGCCTTCAGCCGGTCCAGGATCGCCTTCAATCCCGCCCCGCCTCCGCCGTCGCGATCCACCGGAACCGAGTTGAGTTTGCGGATCACGGTGCCGACCACCGGCACGTCGAACAGCGTGTCCCGCGCGAGAAAACTCACCGTTCGATCCACCGCACTGCCGATCATGGGGGGATCGATGAACGAC
>CANGMO010000337.1 GCA_947454295.1 Verrucomicrobiota bacterium
GGTGGATCGGCTGCCCGGAACGAACATTACCTGCATCGTGCCGGTCCACGGCGGTCGCTGGGTGGGAACCACGGTGGGCGCCTTCTTTGAAAGCGATGGGTCTCCATCGCGTTGGGCGACGCCCGAGGCCGGTCCCACGGCGCCTGCTCCCAAGTTTCGCTACTACGCGTCGAAGCGATGGCTCGCCGATGACCACGTGATCGATCTGGCCATCGATCGGGATGGTTCCGCCTGGATTCTCACCAAGACCGGATTGCAGAGGGTCGAGTATCGCCGTTGGACCCTGGCGGACAAGGCGGGCTGGTTCCAGCGCAAGGTCCGTTCGCGACACATTCGCTACGGGCTTTCCGCCGAGCGGTATCTGTCGGTGCCGGGCGACGTGGCCACCAGTGAAATGGTGGACACCGACAACGACGGCGGATGGTCGTGTTATTGGCTGGCCAGCCAGGCGTTCCGCTATGCGGTCACCCGCGATCCCGAGGCGCGCGCCTGGGCCTGGGAAACCTTTGGCGCGCTGGAGCGGTTTCAGTTGATGCACACTCATACCGGCTTTCCCGCACGCACCATGGAGCGGACCGGCTTCAAGTATTCGGATCCGGACCAGTGGCATCCGGCGACGGATCCCGACTGGGAATGGAAATCGCACACCAGCAGCGATGAGATCATCGCGCACTTCTTCGCCTACGCCATCCTGTGGGAATGCGCGGCGAACACCCCGGAGGAAAAGGCGCGTATCCGCAACGTGGTGGTGCGCATCGCGGATCATATCCTCGAACACAATCTGTACCTCATCGATACCGACGGGAAGCCGACGTTGTGGGGACGGTGGCATCCCGAGTACGTGAATCAGTTCCCGCCGACGGTGTACGACCGGCGGCTGAACTCCGGGGAGTTCACGGCGATGATGCAATTCGCGTTCCACCTCACCGGTGACCAGAAATACAAGGCCAAGGCCCTCGAACTGTTCCGCACCGCCGGGTATCTGGAGAACATCTGCCTTACCGTGAAGCACCTGACCGCCACGCCGGGAGCGGTGCACCAGGGCATTGAAATGGGCGATGTCTGGAATCACAGCGATGACGAGCTTGGTTTCGTCACCTACTGGGTGCTGTGCCGGTTCGCCTTCGACGACACCCTGCGGGCAAAGTATCTCGGCTCGGTGGTGGATCACTGGGAGGCGGAACGAAGCGAGCGGTATCCGTTTTGGAACTTTGTCGCGGGCGGCTGCGGCCTGAAGCAGTGCGCCCCGGCGGAGGCCGTGTGGACGCTGCGGGGCTGCCCGCTGGACACCGTCGCGTGGACGATCCGGAATTCGGTGCGCAATGATCTCACCCGTCTCCCCAAGAACTTCCGGGGACAGGAATCGGTGGAGCTCCTGCCTCCGGGTGAACGTCAGTATGTCCGCTGCAACACCCAGCCCTTCATTCTCGATGGCGGGGTCAACGGCCAGGTGGAGTTCGCCGGCGACGAGTATCTGATGGGCTACTGGATGGGCCGGTTCATCGGTGCCATCAGCGCGCCGACGCCACCGGTTTCCGATGGAAAAAGGTAAAAGGAACAAGGCGAAAGAACGGCGCCCCTACACGGAGCGCCGGCATCCTGCCGGCCTGCTGGATTCAATTTGGAAAGCATGAAAGCAGGAGGAACAACGAAGACGCGAAGACGCGAAGACGAAACCAAAGGGTTGGACACGGATTGACTCGGAGGGGCGCCGATTGGGGAGAGGCAGGGCAACAACCAATACTCGAAGGCGCAGAGACGCGAGCTCCGATGGCCGACGCCGCCCGTCCGCTTCGAGACGGGCTGAAGTTCTCAAGACGGTCTCCCGGCTCCTTCGCCTGACACCCGCTGAGTTTCTGGGGGCCTATCTCGCAAGGGTGCAGATCGGTTTGCAGCTCAAACGCCTGAAATAAAAATCTTCCGCGTTGCAGGCGTTCATGGGGGGTTGTAACCAATAGAAGGCGGTTATCAGATTCACCGCCAAAAACCCTCGGTCAACCCCCTACTACTCTGCCTTTTTGAATATATCCTCTGTCCTTGCCCTGCTAGCCCTCTCCTGTGTCGTGGTTGCCCCCTGGTGTCAGGGATCCGTCCTGATCACGTTTAGTGAATCCGGATCCGATGTGATTGCTTCTGGCGGCGGAACGGTTTTTGCCCAGGGATTTGTGCGCGGCCAGGGCCCGGAAGGGGCAATTGTCGGACCCAATACGAGTGTAGTCACCTTGATGTTTAGTTCGATTCTTGGACCCAGTTCAATCGGTTCAGGGGCCATAACCCATTCTGCGAGTTTCGGAACGGGAAACATCTTCGGGGCATTCAGCACCGGCGTGATCGTTCCCTCGGGTTACGTCTCAAAATCAAGCCTGTCTGGCACCTCGACGTACACTGGGCAGACGTTTGCCACCCTCGGGTTGACCCAGGGAAGCTACACGTGGACCTGGGGCTCCGGGCCCACCGCCGACAGCCTCACGGTCAACATTGGCGCGGTTCCCGAACCGTCCGAGACCCTCGCGGTCGCCGGCCTGGTTTGCCTGGGAGTCGCCGCCATGCGGCGTTGGCAGCGCCGGGCCTGAATTCCTGGCCTGTCGCAACGGTTCCTGGCCGCACACGGCCAGGAACCTCGAAATCCCGGCTAGCTGGAAGGGGAACCGACGGCTCCTCTCATCGCGGTCGTTGCTCCGCCTTCGCCCATGTCGATGGCGTGTGACGCCGAAGGAAAAAGGACGGCGCGTCCACACGGAGCGCCGGCATCTTGCCGGCCTGCTGGATTCAATGTGGAACGCAGGAAAGCAGGTTGGGAAAAAACAAAGGTGCGAAGATCAGCAGCTTCGTTTTTCCGGACTGTTTTTGAATTGGTGCCGGATGCTGACCTCGCGCCGCTGGCGATCTGAGAATTGGAAAACGGTGCTTTCTCCCTTTGCGTCTTGGCGCCCTTCGCGTGAGACCCTGCTGCTCCCGCCTGCATCTCCAGATTTGACACACCCTGGGTTGATGGAGGTTTGATGCGGTGTTGGAGAATCCCATGCGCATCATCCATGAATCCCAGGTGACGGAGGAACATCGTTGCTCGCCGAAGGGCAGCTTTGAATTGTTCCGCAAACACATGTCGATTGCCCTCGGCGGCGTGAAGGACACCGGACGCTGGGGCGGTGGACATCCTTTCGATGTTGAAATAACCCGCCTGCCCCCCGGAAAGCGCAACTACCCCCTGCACGCCCACGCGGCGCAGACCGAGTATTATGTGATCGTGTCCGGCCGCGGCAAGGTGGTGACGGATGGCGGCGTCGAACACCTGTTGAAGGCAGGGGATCACTTTGTGGCCCACCCGGGTGAGGCGCACCAGATCGTGGCCGATCGCGACGTGGAGCTCTCGTTTCTGGTCATCGCCGACAACCATCCTGCTGATATCACGAGCTACCCCAACACCGGGAAGCGGCACCTCAAACCCGAGTACCGCGTGGTGGCGGTTCAGGAGGCGGACTACTATGACGGGGAGGAGGCGGGAGAATGAAAAACGGGGAATTGAAAATGAAAAATGACGGCTCGGGGAATGGGCCGGTGTTCTGGGGATTCCAAGCGAGACGAGAAGCCCGGAAGGTCGCGTATATCGGCATTTCGTTGAGGCTCGGCGCAGGTGCGGTCGGACCGGCTCGATGACGCGCGCTGAGGTTCGATTGGCATGCGGGGGGGCGAAGATAGCCCTGGCCTTCAGGCCGGGGTTTCCATTCGTGGGGTGTTCTGGAGTCCCGGAGGGACGGCAGCGAGGCGCTTCTGTCATCCCTCCGGGATTCGTGGCTGTTTTCTCGGCAGATCCGCGGCCTGAAGGCCGGGGCTATGTTCGATGGAGAAGGGATCGGAGGGCACCGTCGTGCGAGTGTGCCAGTCCACCCCTTCAACGCTTCCACGCGTAAACGCTTCAACCACTCCGCCTGGCCACGCGCACTCCGCCTTGTTCCCACTTCGGCTACCACGGCTGACCTATCTCCAAAAACCTTCGTGAACCGTTGCGGCTTCCGGTTCGAGAGCCGGTCCCAACACCTCA
>CANGMO010000338.1 GCA_947454295.1 Verrucomicrobiota bacterium
ACGGAATCCACCGCCCAGGCCTGGAGGTACGAGGCGTCCCCGGGTTGGACCAAGTCACCTTCGAGCGAGTGTTTCGCCATGCGTTCCGGGATCTGAATTCCCGCCTGCTCCAGGTTGAGAACTTGGATGTTGGAGGCGAGCACCGAGAGCCAGAGGAAGAGCCAGCGAGTCCGGCCTTCCGAGTAGTGGCGAAGCCGGACGGTGGGATCAATCCGCCGGCAGAGCGCCTCACCGAGATACTGCTCGGGCGCGGCGCGGAAGAGATACAGCGCGGGCGGCAGAGCATTCAGCCAGGGCCGCCGATTCGGATCGATCGTCCACGTGAATCCCGGCTCCTCCGCCAGCGGCACGTCCCAAAGTCGGAGCAAATCCGTGCGCAGGCCGGCATGGAACAGGTCGCTCAGGAAAAACAGCATCGGGCGCTTGAGCGGATGGCGCGTGTAGAGATTGAGCACCGCCACGCGGCCCTCCAGCACAGCCCACTTGGTCGCCGGCCGGGAACCGGTGATGGCCTCGAACTCCAGCGGACGTGTCACCAGGGTGTCCGTCCGCATCTTGATCGCATACCGGCGGGTGGCGCGTCGGAGACCGGCCTGGGTCGAGACCAGCTGCCGGTTCATGTTGTTGGTGGACTTGGAGAGCCAGTCGTCGGTCCGGTTGAACACGACGGCGCCGGGATCCTCGTTTTCCAAAACCAGATCCGCGTTCAGATGCGCCGTCGCGCTTCCCTTCCAGGTGGAGAGGATGATCTCGCTCCCCGGGTAGTGGAGTCGGACGCTCTCAATGACCCGTCGCGTGAGCTGCTGCTCCGGAGGATCCTCGGGGCGGCCGTGGACCGGGCCCTGGATGATGACGCTGACCTCGGAGCCGGGAGTCACGGCGCTTGGCGGCTGGAGGCCGGGGTCGAGCGGGAGCGGTATACCGCGGTTTCCTGGAACAGCCGGAAATCCTCCGGCGTGCCCAGCCCGTGCATCCCCGCGCCTTCACGGCCGGTGGCCACCGTCAAAATGCGGGCGCCCTGTTCGATGAGCAGATTGTACGCGGGGGCCACGTAGAACTCCCCGTTCACCCGGAGATTGCGGGCGATCATCGTCTCCGCGGCGGAGACAAAATCGCTCCCTTTGGCGAAGTTGTAGATGCCGACGGTGGCCTCGTTGCTGATGACCTGCTTCTCCACCACCTCGGACACGGACCCGTCGGGACGCAACCGGCAGTAGGACCACTTCGGGTGATCCGACCAAAAGGTCATGATGATGCCAGCCACCCCGGGCTGGTCGAGCTGGGCGAGATAGGCCTCCACGTCGAGTTCCACGAACTGATCGCTGTTGGCGATCATGAGCGGGGCGTCGGAGTTGATGTACTCGCGCGCCAGCAGGACGGTGCAGGCGGCGCCCTCGGTAACGCGGTCCACCGGGATGACCACGCATCCGGGACAGATGGATTCCAGCCTGGGCTTGAGGGCAGGATAGCGCTCCAGGTGTTCGGCGAGGCAGATGAAGAGGAACCGGTGCGGCCGATTGGGCCGGATGTTGTCGATGACCCACTGGATCATCGGACGTCCGCCCAGCGGGATCAGCGGTTTCGGATCGGTAAATCCGACGGCGGCAAAGCGGGAACCGCGGCCGGCCATGGGCACGACGATGTTGAGCACGGATTCAGGCGACATATTTGTCGTTGGGGGCACCAGGAATCTTCACCACCGTGGTCACCGCATCGGTGAGCGCACAGAAGTCGGTGGTTTCGCCTGGTTCGATCACGATGATGTCCCCGGCGCCGTAGGTCCGATCGTTCATGCGAACCGATCCGGAAACAACGACGGTGAACTCCCGGGCAATTTTGTGAAAATGGGCACCCTCGGCGTCACCGGCACGGTAGTGCTTCACCGCCACCTCCACATCGCGGGTATTGAGGAGGGTTGGAGTGAAGTCCCCGATAAACCACCCCTTGGTCATTTCATTGAGCGTCGCGCGTTGCATGGGGATCAGCGGCTGCGTTGGCGGAGATGGTCGGTGTAGGTGACCGCGCCCTGCGGCGTGGCCAGGGAGAAATAGGCATTCCGGGGAATCTGGAACACCCCGATGCGCGCGTTCTCCAGAAGCAGCTCATTGAAGACGGGACACACGAAGAAAATGCCGTCGTGGTGCGCGTCCTTGAGGATCATCCGCATCGCCGCACGCACAAAGTCGGCACCGCGCGCGAAGTAGTAGATGCCGGCGGTCGCCAGACGGCTGATCGGGCACTTCTCGGCGGCCTCGATCACCAATCCCTCCGCATTGCACTTCACGAAGGACCAGCGCGGATGCACGTCCTCGAACACAATGGTCCCGGCATCAAGGCCCCGGCGCTGGAAGTCGGCGATGGCGGCCGTCAGATCTGCCTCGATGACCTGATCCCCATTGGCGATCACCAGCGGCTGGGTCTCGTCAATGCTGTCAATGGCCAGCAATGCCGAACAGGCCGCACCGGCGGTTGCCCCGGAGATCTGACAGATCTTCACCTCAGGCGCCACGAGCCGCGCCACCGCATCGGTGTGGTACCGGAGGTTCTCCTCACGACGGACGATCACGACCAACCGTCCATCGGCGCCCACCATCGGACGGACATTTTCGATGGAGCGCTGGAGGATGGGCTGACCCTCGATCTCGACGAGATTCTTGGGGTACTGATGCCCCGCGTCCCGGAAGGACTCGCCGGAGCCTGCGGCCAGGAGAAGGAGGTTCATGGGGCGGTCGCGTTGAGGGCGGCGATGCGGGCGGCAATGCGATCGTAGGTGACCTCACCCACATCCTGCACCACGAGAAGCGGACATCCGGCGGCCTGGGCAGCGGCGATGCCGTTGGCGTTGTCCTCCACGACGAGGCACTCGGCAGGGGCGGCCCCCACCATGGCCGCGGCCTTCAAATAAATCTCTGGCGCCGGCTTGGCCTGGGTGACGTCTTGATTGCTGACGATGCCTTCCAGGTAATCGCGCAGCTGACTCTTCTCCATCATCAGCTCGATGCTCGCCCGCACCGAATTGGACGCCACCGCCATGCGATAGCCTTCGGCCTTGAGGCGCGACAACGCGTACTCGTGCTGAAAGCGGGGCTTGCAGCGGGCGTGGACGATCTCGGTGGTGTAGACCTGCTTCAGATCATTGAGGAACCCGTGCAGCCGCACCGGCAGATTCTGTTCACGGCTCAGCATCTCGAGCTTCTTGCGGGTGGGCAGGCCATCGAACGTCACCAGATGGTCGTACCGGCTGATGGCAAAGCCGAAGAGCTTCAGGGCGCGATTGAGGGCCTCGTAATGCCAGTCACGGGCGTCGATCAGAACGCCGTCCATGTCGAACAAGACTGCGCGGATTCTAGGCATGAAAGAAGCGGTCGGCATCGGCGGGCAGGTCCGTGCAGAGCATGAGGCGCGGCTCACCTGCGAGCCCAGCGTCGCGAAGCCGCTGCCAGAATGCAAGGTGGGGGCGCTTGTGAAGCTCCGGGGAAACCAGCGCCACCTCCTTGCCGGCCTCCAGATGCCGGCGGATGTCGGCGGGCTGGATCCAGTCGGATTCAAACATATCCATCCAGACCCCCGCGGACTGTCGATAGAGCACCGGCGCGGATTCGATCTCACTCTCGCGGGTGAAGAACCGCAGGCCGTCCCGGTGACAGGCCAGGGTTTCGGGTGCGGACATGTCGAAGCAGAAGTAGTTCTGCCCGGGCTGATCCTTGAGCAGGGAGAGCAGGCGGCTCCGCAGCCCGTCGGCCTTGAGATTGAGCGCCAGGGGCAGCTGGATTCCATGGGTTCGGGCCATCGCGAGAAGCTCCGTCGCGCGCGGAACCACACCAACCGGCGGATCGTGGGCGATGACCAGCTCCCCCGCCGCGTCGCGAATGTCGGTCTCCAAGCCGTAGCCGCAGCGCAGCGCGCGCTCCAGAGCATCGACGCGGTTTCGTTCTTCGGGCTGTTCCCAAAATCCGCGATGGGCGAGGAACTTCATGACAGGACTTTCATTGCGGCCTCATCCGGCTCCGGAGTCCGCAGGGGCAAAAATGCAG
>CANGMO010000339.1 GCA_947454295.1 Verrucomicrobiota bacterium
CGAGGCGGATGTATTTGTACCGGTGTGGTCGAGTCTGCTCTGCGTGACCGAATGGGTGGACCGATCGGAATCGCCCATCACCGCGAGCTTCACCGGTCCCGGTGGAAAGACCCTGCGGGTGACCAATGCCACCGGAAACCGCTTCGGTCCGGTTTGGATCGTGGCCGGCGAGAACGTGCTGACGGTGCCCGCGATCGAGGCGCGCGCCTCGAAGGACTTCGCGCTGGATCAGGCCGGCTTCGAACCGCTTTCTGCAGTGCTTCGGCGTCACAAGGAGGAATTCCAGAGCGTCTTCGCCCGCCGTCAGGAAGTCTTCGGCAGCAGCGCCAAGAGCCATCTGGACGACTGGCCCAACAGCGCCTTTGCCGCCTCGTTTGGCGGGATGCTGTCGCTGGACAACGGCGAGCAGCGCGACTTTGTCTGGTCTCCGGGATTTGATCTCACCCCGGTCTCCCTGCGGCCGGGCGCCACCGTGCTGGCCTGGATGCCGGATGCTTCGCTGCTCCCGCCGCTGAGCCAGTTCCAGGCCAGCTTGGGAAAGCGTGCCACCCTGTTGCGCCTCTCCGTTTCCCGATGACCGCTCCTTTCACTTCGTGCGACGCGTTTGTTTCCCGCCATGAGCACCCCTCCTCCTGAACTGCCCGCGGTCCAGACCACCGATCTCGGCCGCTCCTACGGTGCGATGCAGGCCCTCTCCGGTCTGAACCTCACTGTCAACCGCGGCGACCTGTTCGGGTTCATCGGCTCGAACGGCGCCGGCAAGACGACGACGCTCCGCATTCTCGCCACCTTCCTCACGCCCACCAGCGGCAAGGCCGAGGTGCTGGGACACGACGTGGTCCGCAACGCCGACCGCGTGCGGCATCTGATCGGATACATGCCCGATTTCTTCGGCGTGTATAAGGACATGGAGGTGACCGAGTACCTCGATTTCTTCGGGGCCTGCTACAAGATCCCGTCCGCGCAGCGCGAGAAGACGGTTGCAGATGTGCTGGAACTGGTGGGGCTCACCGAAAAGCAGGGCGCCCTCATCGGAGCGCTCAGCCGCGGGATGCAGCAGCGTCTCGGACTGGCGCGCGTGCTCATTCACGATCCGCAGCTGCTGCTGCTCGACGAGCCGGCCAGCGGATTGGACCCGCGGGCACGCATCGAAATGATGGCCATTCTCCAGGAGCTTCAGCGGCTGGGGAAGACCATCATCATTTCCTCCCACATCCTTTCGGAGCTGCAAACGCTGTGCAATCGGTGCGCCATCATTGAAAAGGGTCGCCTCATTTACAGCGGCCCCATTCGCGGGGCGCAGACGCAGCTGGCGGATACCCGGGCCTACTGGGTTCGCGTGGGGGGCTCGCTTTCCGCCGCTCGCGATCTGCTGGCGGCCCGCCCCGAGTCGGCCCGCGTGGAATCCCACGAAGATCGCCTGAAGGTGGTGCTCGCCAATCCCGATGGCGACGGGGGGTTCATTGCCGAGACCCTGGTGGGTGGCGGACAACGGGTCCTCGAAATGCGCGAGGATGAACTCGGTCTCGAGGAAGTCTTCCTGCGGGTGACCAAGGGCGAGACGCAATAGGTCCGTCCCCGCGTCGACGGTCGGCAGTCGGCGGCGGATAGAAACGCCCGATCCAGCCGGGAACTCATCATGTGGCCGCTCCTCCTTCGCGAACTCCGCCTTGAGGCCAGGCGCCCCTTCAATCGATGGCTTCGCATCGGCGCGGCGGTGCTGTTCTTCCTGATTCTGCTGGGGGGATTGGAACGAGCCACTGGCTTGAGCGAAGTGGGCCGGCGCGTCTTCCCCGCGCTGCATGGACTGCTGCTCCTCCTTCCATGGACGGTGGCACCCACCCTGGCTGCCGAAGTGATCGCACGGGAGCGGCGCACGGGAATGCTGGAACAGCTGCAACTGACCCGCGTTACCTGGGGCGCCATCATTCGATCGATCACCCTGTCGGTGGTCGTCCGAACCGTGACCCTCATGCTCGCCGCGTTTCCCATGCTGGGGCTGGCGGTTCTGTTTGGCGGCGTGGGACGGCAGGAGTTGGAATTCGCCGCCTTGCTTCAGACGCTCTCGCTGTTGATGGCCCTCACGGTGGCTCTGCTTTCCGGAACGCTCGGGGGCAGCTGGGGCAGCGCCATGGTCTGGGCCATTGGCTTGGGTGGCTGCCTTGGCGGTGGCGTCTCGGCATTGTTGTTTTCGGCGTTCCAGAATTCGGTCGCACCCTCGCTGGTTCCCAAACTCTGGCCGGCTCCCGAGTCCGCGTGGGTTTGGGTGAAGGGAATGGTGCGACTCCTCGGGGATGTGGATCTCGCATGGGGGCCCACCCTGTCGGTTCTTCCCATGGCGCTGATCGACGCGTGGCGGCAGGCCTTGATGCAGGCCCTGGCAATCGCCGTGCTGGCGCATCTGGCCGCTGGAACGATCGCCGCCTGGCTGCTCCGGCGCGGGCTGCGGATGGCCGCGAATCGGACTGCAGTACGGCGGTTGGAATCGGAATCCTTCTGGCTTCCCGGCGCGGTGCCTTCGGAGGTCCGGCGTCGCTGGTTGCGCGGCAATCCGGTGAGGTGGCTGATGCGTTATCCCGCCGAAACCCGCTGGGCACGCGGTGCCATGGCCATTCTCGTCTTCGGAATTGAGGCCACCCTGTTTGCCCTGCGTGTGCCGTTTTCGGAATGGCTGTCGGTGCAGGTGGTCCTCCTGGTTCTCCTCACCGGATCCATGGCGCTGTCTGCGGCGGAGAGCTTTCGCCGGGAGCGGGCCTCGGGTGCCCTGGAGCTGCTCCTGGTGACGCCGCTGCGCCCGCGTGACCTCTCGTTTGGGCGTCTGGACGGACTGTGGTGGACGTTTGGTCCTGCGGCGGTGGTCTGGGGGACCGCACTTTGGGTGGCCGTTCCCATTCTCCGCAGCAGTGAAACCCAGGTGGCGCTGTTCCTCTGGGGTGGCGCTCTGTTTGCCTCCATTCCGGCGGTGGGATTGGAGGCGGCCTTTCAGTTTCGCGGATACTGGCGCGCCGCGGTCGCCACGCTGGGGTTGACGCTCGGATTGAGCGGCGGCCTGTTCTGGCTGGGGTGCACCGATGACGCGGTGTTCTGGGTGACCGGACTCGACCTGCTGATCCTTGGTGTGCTGGGCGCGTTGAGTCTTCCCGGGTTTGAACAGCGATTCAGCCGGCATCGAAACGGAGAGCCCCCCACGCCGTTTCAGTTCCGGCCCGAACCTCTGGATTCCCCATATTCCGCCGCCGTGCGCGGCCGTTCCCGCATCCCGGTCTCGCGATTCCGGCAGCCCTAAACCATCCGCGCTGCGTCGTGACGCGGCATTCGCGCGGCCTGCACGCTTGCAACTGACCGGTGTTCCCGTGGAATGCGTTCGTGTGGTCGATCATCCATCGCGAACTGCTGGAGCAGGCGCGGCGTTCCCACGGAACGCTGCTGCGCCTTGCGGGCGGTGCGATTCTGATCGCCGCGCTTGGATACACCTGGCGGCAGCCGGTGGTGCAGATGCAAAGCGACGGGCGTGGGTTGTTCACGCTGCTGAATCATCTGGTGATTTCGATGATCTGGCTGCTCGCGCCGGTGCTCACCGCTGACTGCATCAGCCGGGAACGCCGCGAAGGCACGCTCGGACTTTTGTTCCTCACGCCATTGAGCTCGCTCGATGTGGTGATCGGCAAGGCGTCGGCGCACGCGCTGCGCGCCTTCACCGTGGTGCTGGTGGCGATTCCGATCTTGGCGGTGCCCATGATGCTCGGGGGGCTCACCGGCTGGGACGTGCTGCGAATGTTGTTGCTGGATCTGGCGGTGCTCGGGCTGTCGCTCGCCGCCGGGCTGCTGGCGTCCTCGCTCGCCGAGTCGTGGGTGCGCGCGCGTCTGCTGGCGTTCGCCCTGGCGCTGGGGGCGGGCGTTGGGTTTGCCACGATCTATTCGGGGTTCGCCGCGCTGGCCAATTGGAGGATGCTTCAGCGCCTCATTCCGGGCACCACCTTCACCAGCGCCTGGATGGGACAATTGTGGGGCTGGCGTCAGCGCCTCGGCCTC
>CANGMO010000340.1 GCA_947454295.1 Verrucomicrobiota bacterium
CCCTGCCCGCAGAATTCCCCGAATGGATCCGAGACCCCGCGGTGCGCGAGCGGATCGCCTTTCTGTCCGGCGATCCCGACCGATGGCGGAATCTGGCCGATCCCACGCTCCGACACGTCAATGTGCCGGAGCACTTCATTGATCTCGACGACCTGCCCAAGTACGGGCTCGCGGTGGATACCCTGCCTCCATTCCGTGCGGAGTATTTGGGGCTGCTGGCCGTCGCACGATCCAAGGACCCGGGACGATTTCCGGAGGCGGATCCGTCGAAGGATTCGGATCGCACGCGTGGCATTCCCGGCCTGCTGCCTTGGCGCATCACCGAGGATTTCGCGCGGCTGCAGTCCACCTTCAGTTCGATCAAGGCCTACGAACAGTTCGGGGGCACCCCGGATGAGATCGCCAACGCGCGCGCCAATGCGGTGTACCTCATGGGGGTGATGGGGCACTTCATTGGGGACACGGCCCAGCCGCTTCACACCTCCCGGCATTACAACGGATGGGTGGGGGACAATCCAAAGGGCTACACCACCAACAAGACCTTCCATGGTTGGATCGATGGCGGGTATCTGCGAAAGGTGGGATTCCAATACGCCGAAATCACGGGTCGGGTGCGTCCGGCTCGACTGGTCTGGGAGCGGCTTCCCGGCGTGTCGCATGAACATCTCTTTCCGGTGGTGATGCACTACGTTGTCGAACAGTCCCGCGATCTGGAGCGGGTGTATCAACTCGACAAGGAGGGTGGCCTCAGTGGCGAGGGGGCGCGTGCCAATGATGGGCGGGAGTTCCTCGGGGGGCAGATCGTCCGTGGGGGACAGATGCTGGGGGATGTCTGGTACACCGCGTGGAAGACGGCGCCGAAGGACACCTTTCTCCAATCGCAGCTGGCGCGAAGGGCGGGGGAGCAAAGTCCAAAGTCCAAGGTCCCAAGTCCAAAGTAGACGGCGAATTGGAGAGGGCCGCGATGCTGGGGCGAACGGGTTTACCCTCGCGCTGGGATGTCGCCACCCGCCCTCTACGCACCCGCTTCGGCGGGAGCCTCGCGCCACCGGGGAATTCGGGTGCTCCAATCCATCCCGCTCGCCGGCAGGATGGAGGGGTTAGCAACTGGTGGGGACTTGCTGAAGGACCTTCACGCAGTGCGGGATGGCGCCCACCACGAAGCCCAGGCATTCGACGGCGCCCGAGGGTTTTCCGGGGAGGCAGAGTACCAGGGTTTGTCCGACCACCGCAGCCAGACTGCGGGAAAGAATGGCGTTGGGGGTGATGGCGAGGGACTTCATGCGCATCGCCTCGCCGAATCCGGGAATCTCCCGATCCGCGATTTCCAACACCGCCTCGGGCGTGACATCGCGCAACGCGACGCCCGTGCCGCCGGTGGTCAGGACGAGCTGGCAGCCCTGGTTGATCTGCTTGCGAATCGCGCGCTGGATGGCTGAGCGGTCGTCCGGGACGATGTCCTCGGCCACCACCTGCCATCCGTATCCCGACGCGGCGGCCTTCACGGCGGGGCCGCCGAGGTCGTCGTAAATGCCCTGCGAAGCCCGGTCGGAAATGGTGATAACGCCACAGACGATCTGCATGGGCCGACGCTGCCACACCGACCCGGGCGGCGGGAGAGGAAATCCGACGTCTCGCCTTTCGGCCCGGTTGGCGTAGGCTCCCGGGCATGGCGGACCCGAATTCCGGCGGATTCCAGCGGTTTCAGGAGGAGGTGAGCGTTCTCATCGACGAGGACGCCGTCGCCGCGCAGGAGCCGCGTCTGACGCGCCTTCATCGGTTCGTCCATTTCTGGATCATGGTGGGCGGGAATTTTCTTCGGAACCGGTGTCCCGTTCGCGCCTCGGCCCTCGCCTACACCACGCTGCTTGCCTTGGTACCCTTGTTGGCGGTGTCCATCAGCGTGGCCTCGCTTTTCCTTCCGCGCGACGAAGCCAAGCAGAAGGAGCAGTTGCTCCACGTGATCGATTCCAGCATCTCCAGCTTCGCCCCCACGTTGGGCTTGGGCGATCCCACCGTGGCCACGGCTTCCAGCGGCACGCCGACGGCATCCTCGACCTCGGCAACCCCGGCCAACGCCGCGGCCGCAAAAGCCGCAGAGCGGGCGGCGGCGCGGGAAAAGCGTCTGAAGATGGCCGAGAAGATCGTCGAGTTTGTCGGCAATATTCGCTTCGGCACCCTTGGAGCGACCGCCATGGCGGGCCTGTTGTTTGTCGCCATTTCCCTGCTGCGGACCGTGGAGGCGGCGTTGAATGACATCTGGGGAGTTCCCCGGGGACGGAGCTGGTTCATGAGCATCGTGCTCTACTGGGCCGTGATCACCCTGGGCCCGGTGGTGGTGCTGATGGCAAAGGGCGCGAATTACCTGCACGTGTTGCAACCGGTCGCGCACTCCGCCGAGGCGGTGCCGGGACAGGCGCCTTCGACTCGAACGGACCCGGGTGGCACCGCCGACGTCGCCACCACCGCTGGCGCCGGGGAGCAGGTGCTTCCGGTGATCGGCGTGCGCTTTTCGGCGAACTGGATGCAAAAGACCTTTGTGGGACATGTGATCACGTCGTGCTCCTGGCTGGTCTCGATTGGCCTCATGGGCGTGGCGTTTGGGGCGCTGTACATGTGGATGCCAAATACGCGCGTCACGTGGCAGGCTGCTGGAGTCGGCGGATTGGTCGCGTCGGGGTTGTGGACCCTCAATGGCCACCTGGCGGCGCTCTACAACTCGCGGGTGGTCACGTACAACGCCATTTACGGTTCCTTGGGAATCCTGCCCCTGTTTTTGGTCGGCATGTACTTCACCTGGCTGATTCTCCTCTTCGGCGCGCAGACGTCGTACGTGTTCCAGCATCGGCGGGCTTATCTGCAGGACCGTCGTGCCGGCAAGGTGCATCAGCAGGGACGCGAATTCATTGCGGCACGCTTTTGCACGCACCTCGCACTGCGCTTCCGCGAAGGCCAGCCGCCGATGAGCGCGTCCCAGCTGGCGGATCAATTCGGTGTGCCGCCCAAGCTGTCCAAAGAGGTGTTGCAGGCCTTGGTGGCGGGCAAGGTGCTGATGGAAGCAGCCGGGCCGGAGACCACCTACGCGCCGGCGCGTCCCCCGGAGCGGATCCGGCTGGCCGATGTCTTTGCCGCGATGCGTTCGGTGAGCGGTGTGGATTTTCCAACGACTGCCGATCCCAGTCGTGCCGTGGTGCGGTCGCAGCTCGAGTCGATTTGGAAGGCAGATGCTGATCGCGCCGGCACAGTCACCCTTGAAGATCTCGCCCGTGCCGCCGCTGCCGGGAAGGCGTGAGCGCGATGACACCTTGAACCGCATGAGATCATCACCCGTTCCGATGCCGCCCGCCCGCGCTGCGGCGGTGTTCCGGTTTCGTGTGGCACTCGGGGTGTTTTGGATCGGGCTTGTGCTGAGTGGCGTCACGGCATTTCCGCTGCTCCATGAGCTGCGATTGCTGGTGTCGATACTCAACCTGGAACACGGCGGTGGCGGAGTGGTGGGTTCCGCGTTCGGGGAATGGATCGTGCGGGTGAAGAACGGGCTTGAAGAAGCGCATCTGCGTCAGCCCTGGCTGGCGTACGGAACAGACTGGCTGGCGTTTGGGCACCTGATGATCGCGCTGTTTTTCGTGGGGCCCTGGTTGCAGCCCATTGGAAGCCGGGGAGTCCTGCGAACCGGTGTGGTGGCCTGCCTGCTGGTGATCCCCACGGCACTTGTTTGCGGTCAGGTGCGCGGCATTCCGTTCGGTTGGCGACTCATCGACTGCTCATTCGGAATCGGTGGCCTTCCCCCCTTGCTCTACTGCCTCCGTCAGCTTGATCAAATTGAAGCCGCCGATTCCCCCCGAACCTGAATCCGTCTCTGGATTCGGTGAAGGGATTGGCACGCAAAGACGCAACGGCGCGAAGGGGAGTGGGCCAACGCACACCGCGGACGCGCGGGATTTCCCACGCATCCGCGGCGGCGGCTCAACGAGATGACGGTCAGGCCTTCAGCTTGAGTGCGAGACGGCCCAGGCGCTGACCCA
>CANGMO010000341.1 GCA_947454295.1 Verrucomicrobiota bacterium
CAAATCGCCCCTCCGAATAACGGGACAGCTGCCCCGACGCCATGGACACCCAGAGCGCCCCCGAGGGATCAACAAACACCTTTGCCACGTGGCGTCCCTCCAATCCGGGCACATTGGCGCGAAAGATTTCGAACCGCATGCCGTCGAACCGGGCCAATCCGCCGCGGGTTCCCACCCACAAGTAGCCATCCGGGGTTTGCGCGATCGAGGTCACCTCAAGATCCGGCAACCCCTCGGTCACCTGCCACACCTCCGCGACAAACGGGGTTTCGGGATCCGGCGCGGCCGCCAGCGATGCGCAAAGGCCAAGGCTCGTCAGTCCCACCACCAGCAGCGCCTTCACCTGCCGGCGCCAAGGCCGGCGGTTCAGGGCGCTCCAGCAATCCACAGCCGCGTGGTGCACCTGAATTCGCATTCTGGTTGGAGGACGGTAAGGAAACCCAACGGATCCAGCCGGCGCACGTCTGACAATCGATACAGATCCGCGGCCGGAGGGTCTTAGGGTGGTGGGTTCCGGGGACCGTTGTCCACCCTGCAGCCCTTACCGCGATGGCGAAGCGGCCGCCTTCCTCACGTAACCGTCCGACCCATCGAATCTACTTCTCGCCACGGCGAGCAATTTGGTAGGGTACATCACCGCGTCTGGACACAATGTCCACTCTTTGGAAGCACCGGCCGGCCTTTTAGAGTGCCCGCAACCGGCTGCTACCTGGACGCCACCGTTCCGGACGCTGCCCAAACCACTACTGAATCGTGAACCGCACCCCACTCCCAGCGAGCGCCAACGTTCGTATCCGCCTCACCCGGGCGGTGAAATCCTGCACCGTCGCCGTGGCCGTCCTCGGCCTCCTGTCCCCGGCCGCATTCGCCGCCGGACCGCAGCGTGACCCCGCTCTCAAGCGCGAGGTCGAAGCCGCGATCAACCGCGGCCTCAATTGGTACAAGACGAACCAGAATGCGAACGGCTCCTGGTCCCTGCCCGACCAGCCCGCCCTGACCGCGATGGTGCTCACCGCCTACAATGGCGAACCGAGCGGCAAGTATCTCAAGCATCCCACGCCCGAGATGCAGAAGGGATTCGCCTTCCTCATGAGCTGCGCGCAGCCGGATGGCGGCATCCATCGGACCAATCTGGTCACCTACAACACGGCCACCTGCATGATGGCGCTCATCACCGCACATCGCCAGGAGTTCAACCCCACCATCGCCAAGGCGCGCCGGTACCTGATCAGCCTCCAGGGCGACTTCGGTGAAAAGGGCAAGAATGACAGCCCGTTCGACGGCGGCATCGGCTACGGCAGCCACTACGAGCACTCCGACATGGGCAACACGCTCCAGGCGCTCGAGGCCATTTACTACAGCAAGAACATCAGCGGTGATCGCGCCGATTCCGGTGACAAGAAGGACCTGAACTGGCAGGCAGCAATTGAGTTCCTCCAGAACTGCCAGAATCTCCCGAGCCACAACAAGCAGGCCTGGGCTTCGGCCGATTCCAAGAACACCGGCGGCTTCATTTATTATCCGGGCCACAGCATGGCGGGTGCCGTCACCAACTCGGCCACCGGCCGCGTGGCGTTCCGCTCGTACGGCAGTGTCAGCTACGCCGGCCTCATGAGCTACGCGTACGCCGATCTCAAGAAGAACGACCCGCGCGTCGCCGCACTGCTTGAATGGCTTCAGAAGAACTACACCCTCGACGAGAACCCCGGCATGGGCCTCGAAGGTCTCTTCTACTACTACAACGCCATGGCCAAGGCCCTGACCGCCTACGGAATCAACGAACTCACCCTCGCCAACGGCGAAAAGATCAACTGGCGCCGCGATCTGGCGAAGAAGCTCCTCAGCCTCCAGCGTCCCGACGGATCCTGGGTGAACGAGAGTGCCCGCTGGTGGCAGAAGGATCCCGTGCTCGTCACCGGGTTCGTGGTCTCCGCGCTCGAGCATATCGACAAAGGACTCTGATCCCGATCGCCGCGGCGATCCTCGATCAGTCAGTCCAAGCAAACAGGCCGGGGTTTACGCCCCGGCCTGTTTTGTTTTCCGCGACCTGCACCGACCACCGACCGGACCGGCTAGACTCCGACGATGTGCTTCGCGTAGGCGTCGCCGACCCGGTGCGCCGACCTGGAGAAACCATCGGTAATCGTGGCCACCTGCGGCGCCGCCAGGACGCCTGCATGCTTCTTGAGGATGGCATCCAGCCCGGACCCCAGTTCCTTGCATTCGCCCTCATACAGGTGCGCCGCATGCTGCAGACCGGCCTGCGTCTTCTCATATCCGAGGCTGAGGCGCTCCATTTCCGGAGTCCGCGCCAGGTGGTAGGCGGAATAAGCCTGCAGCTCGTCCATCAGCGCCGCAATCGGATCCCCCATCGGCAGCGAGCCGCGCGCCGCCTGCGCCGCCGGCAATCCACTGGTCCACAGCGCGTGGGCCTCTGCAATCCGCTGCAGCCCCACCTTGCGATACTCGGGAATGAGCGGCGTGTCCTTCAGGAACAGGTGATTGTGATAATCCCAGGTGTAGTTGCGGTCGAGGACGCTAAATCCGCTGAGAATCTTCTCGAGGAACACCCCGTAGAACTCGAGCGAGGCGCGAACCGCCTCGGCATTGGCGGGCACCATCGCCGGCTGGGATGGCACCGGAATGCGCGACATGGAGTAGGCCTCCCCGCGGCGCTTCGGATCCATGTAAACCGCCGGACTGCCCTGATACACCTCGGGACGGTTCTTGTAGCCGACGTAGATTCCCAGCGAGAGCACCACGCCCGCAAGCAGCAGGCCCAGCGCCGTGCGTTCCCCCCGCTCGCCCTGCATCCAGGGCCGGCGAGCCGGTGCGGCAGATTCCTCAGGCCCCGACGAGGCAACCGCCAGCGCCCCAAGAATCATCACCACCACCGCCACCATCATCAGGATCCCCAGGAAGACATGCGCAACCGGAACCTCGAGGGTGAACAATGCCGCAGCCAGCATCGCACTGCCGGCGCGAACCCTGCCCTGTGCAAGCCATCGGAGCCCGGGAATCCAGTTCAGCAGCAGCGGCAGCGAACGGGTGCTCCCCGTTTCCGGCACCACCACCAGGCGTGCCGCATACACCACGGCGCTCACCGGCGCGGCAAAGATCGCCGCCAGCAGGACGAGGCAGATGATCCGCATCGGGTTGATCGAGAGATTGTCGATGATCTCGTCGCCCTGAGTGATGATCGGATACAGCAGCCACGGGACCACCAGCGGCAGCGACGCCTTCAGCCGCCGCGCCCGGAACAGGAACAGGCCGGCAACGGCAATGAAACCCACGCCACACAAGCTCAGGTACTCGCCCCCGTCGATCAGGTAGTGGGCCCAAAGATTGGTTTCCGCGATGGCCAGGACCAGACAGGTCACGGCCAGGGCACCCGTGGCGAACACCAACCACCCGGGAGGGCGGTCAAGACGAGTGGTGGAGGGCGCGTTCGGATCCGCGGGCGTTGGAGGCATGGAACTTTCGACAGTCGATCATCGGGGCATGGAATGGGACACCTGCCCGCATTCCACGACACGGCTCACCGACCTGGGTTGTGCAAACTGATTGAAAACCCGGTGAGAATCGGGAATTCCTGGAAGCAAGGGAAGTCTGATCACCAATGGAAACACCAACCATTTATTGCCCTTCCGATCCGCCGTGCTTGTTCCACTCCCGCATCCACTGGGTGGAATCCTCCAGACGGAATTCCCCTTTGCACCCGATGCGGTTCGGCGTACCAAGCACTTCAGGTCAGATGTCCCCTCCTCCTATGACAATTCTTCTCGGATGCATTGCCGGCTTCATCGCCTGGTTCCTGACCCGTTATTTGGTCGCGGGGCTCTTCACCGTGAATCAGAACGAACGTGCGGTGAAGACCTCCTTCGGCCGTGCCCAGCGGGTCGGCGAACTTACCACTCTCCAGGACCCCATCTCCGAATCGCTCAACGATGACGAAAAGACCCGCTACGCCTATCCCCAGGTCCGCGTAATCCCTCCCGGCGGACCCTACTTCAAGTGGCCATG
>CANGMO010000342.1 GCA_947454295.1 Verrucomicrobiota bacterium
GGGTTCGGTAGGCTTCCACGAGAGGGGTCCGGGCGTCGTAGATGTGCGTTGCCTCGGCTGCAGCGCCATTTAGTTCGAGAATGGTGAACGACCCGGGCTTGCCTGATTTGAAGGCCTCCTCGGAGGTGAATCGCACGTCGTACCGTCCGATGAAGAACCCGGGAAGACGTTGACTGATCGTATCAAATGCCGCCTCCAGTTCGGGTGTGTGGAATCGGTCCCCGTTTCGGAAGATGCAGCCCTGCGCGTGGTTGCCGGCCTCAACCAGTCGGACGTGTTCCCCGGGGGCTGGGACGTCGGCGCGCCGGGCGCCCAATCGCTGAAGGTAGCGATCCGCCAGGCAACGGGCGCGGTCGTCGGACCAGATCAGTTCCTCCAATTTCCGGCAGCCGTCGCCGATGACTTCAGGAAACACCTTTTCGGTGATGGAGAAGAGTCGTCCGTGTTTCTCGTGCGGAAACCGGTAGTAGAACACGCCAGCCTCGAAGGGACCTGGCGCGTAGCGTTGAACGACGAGTGGCACCGGGGTTTCCCGGAGGCAGCGGTCGGCATCGGCGGCGCTTCGAATAAGGCGGACTCCCTGGCCGCGCTGGCCGAGATCGGGTTTCAGGATGAACGGATAGCGAAGGTTGGCAGCTTCCTGAACGGCCTGCAGCGAGTGGTGGCGGTCGTTCAGGGAGCCGGGATCAAGAAGCCAGGCTTCGGCAGTGAATTCAGGGCACGCGGCGTGCAGTTGGCGCAGGGTTTCGATCTTGGATTCACCCACCAGTCCTCCCGCGCGGATGCCAGGATTGGCGCAAGCCGGGAGTGTTGGACTGCGATGCCGCAGCGCGAGTCGGAGATACTGGACGGCGACGGGAATGTAGAACACGCCTGCCGGCCAGAACTCCCAGCGTCGCCAGCGGGCCAGGGTGGCGGTGAGCCGTTGAGCGGGCGTGGGGCAGGAGCCGGCCGTCCAGTAGCGCGCGACGCGACGCAGGAGAAACTGGACGCCTGCGGCCAGGACGAGAGCGGCCCCGATGAGCAGCCCAAATCGCCTCGGATGTTCCTGCAGCGTGTTCTGAAACTGAGGGCCTGCAATGCGGGCCGCGGCGAACAGAAGCCCCGTCCAGACCGCGACAGCCGCTCCGGTGATGCCCAGGAAGTGCTGCAACGGAACCCGGAGGAAGCCGGCCGCGAGGTAGGTGGGCAGCCGGGTTCCGGGCAGAAACCGGCTGGACGCGAGCAACCAGAGGCCGCGTGAGGCGAACCAGTCCTCGCTGCGCGTGATCGCCTCGGCGGAAGCCAGTCGACGGAACCCTGGAAACTGAAGCAGCGGACGCCCCAGCCAGCGGGCCGCGAAATAGAGCAATGCATCCCCAATCCATATGCCCAGCGCGCAGCCGAGGAACGCGGTCACCCACGACAACCGTCCTGCCGCCGCCAGGACGGCGGCGGCGAGGGTGGGTAGATCTTCCTGAATCAGCGTGGCCACGCCGAGCGAGGCTGCGGTGCCGATGCCGCCGCCCGATGAGATGAGGCCGTCGAGCGTCGTGAGCCCGTGAGTTCCAAGAGGGTTCATGGGGTGGTCGTGACCGCGTTGGAGTCCCGCAGGTGGGCGAGGGTGGACGGAGCGATGCCAAATCCATCCGCAATCTGGACGCCCTGCAGACGTGCCAGAATGGCGATGAGCGCGAAGTGGTGAATGCCGTGGGCAATTGCGTAAGCCAGCTCGCGACCCAGGCTGGAGGCCGAACAGGGAGAATTGCCACGTCGATAGCTGACCTCGCACCGGGTTTGAATCGGGGAGTCCAGCAGGTCAGCGTCGAGCTGCTGGAGATCCATTCGGAGTGCCTCGACCAGCGTGCGCGCGAAGTCGGGATCGCGTTCCAGGCGCTCGTCGCGATCGCGAAGGTCGTAGTCAATCAATCCGCTGTCGAAACCGCGCAGCAGGCAGAGAAAGTGATCCAGGCAGTGACGAACGTGTCCGCCAATGCTGCCGTTGAAGGCGACCGGAACTGCGGCGGAATAGGTCGTCGAATCGACCGATTGAAGCAGGCAATCCGTCTGTCGAAGCAGATCAATGGCTGCGCAGAGGATCCGCTCGTGGTGCCCGTCAGGCTGGGATTCCGGGGCAAGCCGTGGTTCGGGAAACTGGGGCGAAATCGCATGCATCGTCTCAACCAGTCGGGGTCATGCGGCATTCCTTACAACCAATTCGTCGGGCAGGGAGGCTGAACTCCAACCCGGGGCTGGAAGCCGTGGAATGCTTCTGGCTTCATGGGCGGGTGATCCCTGCATTTCGTTCCGTTTCCCGTCGCGCAGTGGCGTGGTTCGCCCTCGCCGGCGTGGCCCTGGGTGTTGGTCATGCCGCCGAGTATTTTCCCCCGCCGGACAGCCAGGGAGGCTGGCGAACGCTCAGCGATGCGGCATCAATTCGGAAAAAAGCCGGCATGGATCTGGAGCGCCTGGAGCGGGCCTGGGACTTCACCCAGCGTTGCAGTCAGAACGCCGGATTGCTGGTGGTGCGCCACGGCTACCTGGTTCTGGAGCACTATGCGGGACGGGCCCAGCGGAACGTGAATCCGGACATGGCTTCCACGGGCAAGGCATTCACCAGCATCGCCTGCGGCATCCTGCTTCAGGAACACCGGGACAAGCTGCCCCAGGGGCTGGGGACCCGGGTGTTCACGCCGGAACTCCTGCCGGAGGCCTTTCCCCTCGATGATCCGCGCCGTGCAGACATCACCCTGGGGCATCTGCTCTGCATGTCGGCCGGGTATCACGGTGAGGGCACGAGTCCCGGGGTGGTGATGGGCCGGGTGGTGCCGCTGACCCCGGTTCCAGGACAGGATATCCGCGATCTCGACGGTTCGTCGCTGCGCACCGTCCTGTGGACCAACGCGGGCGCCGGCTACTCCTACTCCTCTCCGGCACCGCACATCGCGTCGATGGTGCTGCGTCGGCTCTCCGGACTAGATCTGAAAGACTACATTGATGTCCATCTGGCCAAGCCGATGGGCTGGGGCCCCTGGGACTACTGCCTGCATCGGGGTGACTTCGTGATGCCCCATGCGAATGGCGCGGGCAGCATCGCCGTGCATGCAACCGATGCCCTCCGTTTCGCCTATTGCCTCCTGCACGAGGGTCGCTGGGCGGGACGGCAGCTGGTGCCGGCCGACTACATTCGTCAGTGCCGCGAACCGTCACCGTGGAATCCCCACACACCCTTCAGCCTCCAATTCGAGCACAACGCCGACGGCCACGTGGCGGGGGCGCCGCGCGACGCATTCTACAAGTCGGGCGCCGGCGGCTTCGGGGTGTTCGTCGTGCCGTCACTCGACGTGGTCATCTACAAGATGGGCGGCAACCACGGGCAGTACGATCCCACCCTGACCGGACTGCAGCAGCCCGAGCCGGTGGATCACTCGCGTGACAACTGGAAGCCGCTGCCGAGGAATCCGTTTTCGGACGGAAGCCAGGGCGGGGATGACGGGTTGCGCCGCGTCCTCGAGCTGGTTACCGCCGCGGTGGTGGAGAAGTGACTCAGGCGGCGGCGATCGAGGCTGCCACCGCTTCACCAAACAGGGGCCGGCCGGCGCGGGGAATGCGGCCGAGAATCCGGCGGAGCTCATCAATCCGGATCGGCTTGGTGAGAAAGTCGTTCATGCCGGCTTCGCGGCAGGCCGAATGCGCCACGCTGTCGTCGTGTCCGGTCAGCGCGATGATGTAGCTGGCCCGGTCGCGGCCGTTGGCGCTGCGTTCCAGATTCCGCAGCCGGCGCGTGGTTTCCAATCCATCGATCCCGGTGAGATTCCAGTCCATGAAGACGCAGTCGAATCGATCGCCTCGGATCCATCCTGCCAGGGTTTTTTCACCGGAGTCTGTCACCGTGACCTCGTGTCCCAGCTTCTCCAGGACGTGACGTGCGAATTGCTGCGAGGGGACGTTGTCGTCGACGACGAGGATGCGGAGATGCCGCTGAGCCGCGAGATGGCGCGCCTGGGCGTCCACCGGGGATTCCTCGACTTCGGA
>CANGMO010000343.1 GCA_947454295.1 Verrucomicrobiota bacterium
CCTGTCCGTGTCGCTCCGTCGCTCGCGCCTGTACATGAACATGGGGCAGTTCGAGCCGGCTCTGGCCATTCTGGAAAAGGTCCTGAAGCAGCAGCCTGAAAACGAACTTGGCCGAGAACAGCGCGGCAGCTGCCTACTCCGCCTTCAGCGACTCGACGAGGCCCGCAAGGACTTCGAATTCCTTGCCCACCGGTTCCCGGAGCGCGACGCCCTGCAGTTCACGCTGGGCGCCATCGCGGAGCGGAAGAACGACAAGCCACTCGCGATTTCGTATTACAAGCGATACCTCGAACTGGCTCCCTCGGACTCCCAGGAAACCGCGCAGGTGCGGGCGCATCTGGAGAAACTCCAGTCCGGTGGCCGCACCCCGTGACCGGGCCGGGCTCGTGCGCGTCACCCATGTCATCACGCGCCTGATCATCGGAGGCGCCCAGGAGAACACCCTCGCCTCAGTCCTGGGACTGCGCGTTCGCCCCGGAATCCAGGTTGACCTCGTCTCCGGTCCCACCAAGGGGGCGGAGGGCTCGTTGGAACCCATCGCGCACTCTGCGGGGGTGTTGACCGTGGTTCCGAATCTGGTGCGACCCGTGCGCCCCTGGACCGACCTGCTGGGGTACCGCGATCTGGTCCGGCAGTTTCGCGGCTCGCGGCCGGACATCGTCCACACCCACAGCGGAAAGGCCGGGATCCTCGGCCGACTCGCAGCGGCCCGGGCTGGCGTCCCCCGCATTATCCACGGCATTCACGGCCCCAGCTTCGGCCCCTTTCAAGGCGCGGCCGCCAATACCGTCTTCACCGCCGCGGAACGCTGGGCGGGGCGCGTGACCGATCACTTCGTGGTGGTGGCGGATGCCATGCGACGCCAGTACCTCGCCGCCGGCATCGGGCGCGAAGACCAATACACGCGCATCTTTAGCGGATTCGATCTGGGGCCGTTTCAGCGCGCGACGCGTAACGACGAACTCGCGCAATCTCTGGGCATCAAGGAATCAGACCTGGTTGTGGGCAAAATCGCCCGGCTGTTCGAGCTGAAGGGGCACGATGATCTCTTCGACGTCGCACCCGCGATTCTGCGGCGCCTCCCCCAGGTGCGGTTCCTGTTCGTCGGCGACGGCCCATGGCGTGCGCGTTTGGAGGCCAGGGCGCGGGACTCGGGCTTTGCGGATCGATTTGTATTCGCCGGACTGGTTCCGCCCGGGGAGGTCTGCCGCTACGTCGGCCTGATGGACATGCTGGTTCACCTGTCGACCCGTGAGGGGCTGGCCCGTGCCCTGCCCCAGGCCCTGGCCAATGCCAAGCCCGTGATTGCCTACGATTGCGACGGTGCCGGCGAGGTGTGTCGGACGGATGAAACCGGTGTGCTCGTGCCGGCGAGAGATCAGTGCGCACTGATCGGGGCGGTGGTGCGATTGGCCGAGGACGCAACTCTCAGGCGCCGGCTGGGTGTCACCGGTCAGACCTGGGTGACGGAACGCTTCACGATCGATCGACTGGTTCGAGATCAGGAATCGCTCTACCACCGCGTTCTGGCGGCCCCTCCGGCGCGCGGCTGAGGTCGGGTCGCAACGACACACGCCACGTACCGTCACTGGATTATTTCAATTCGGCGACGGAATCCCCTTGCCCGAACGCGCGCCGGCGGCGGGAATTGGCGCGCTTCGTTGGGCCCCTCCCAGACCGTGAGTTCCGAACCCGCATCCGCCTCTCCACCGTCGAACCGCAACCCGGGTCCGACCTCCAGCGTCAGCCGCTTTACCAGCTGGTTGGAACAGGGACCAGCCGCAGTGTTCGTGCTGATCGCCGTGTTTGCCGCGTTCAGCACCTACTTCTCGATGTACGCCTTCCGCAAACCGTTTGCGGCGGCGAAATTCCAGGGAGAAACCCTTTGGGGTACAGCCGTCGGACTCAAGACGGCCATCGTCATCAGCCAAATCCTCGGCTATGCGCTGTCGAAGTATCTCGGGATCAAGTTTTGCTCCGAAATCACCCCCGGACGCCGGGCACGCACGCTGGTGGTGCTCATCCTTTGGGCCGAACTCGCCCTGGTAGCCTACGGACTGGTGCCCAATGGCTGGAAGGTGGTCCCCATCTTCCTCAACGGCCTGCCCCTGGGCATGGTGTGGGGGCTGGTGGTGTGGTATCTGGAAGGCCGCCGCACTTCCGACGTCCTGCTGGTTGGCCTGAGCTGCTCGTTCATTGTTTCCAGCGGCATCGTCAAGGATTTCGGCCGCGCCATGATGGAGGGAACCGTCGCCACCTGGTGGACGCACGTGCCGCTGGTCGGCGATCTCATCGCCTCGCATCTCGGCAAGGCCAGTGAGGGGTGGATGCCCGCCATCACCGGACTGCACTTCCTCCCCATGTTCCTGGGTTCGGTTTGGCTGCTGAATCAACTGCCGCGCCCGAGTGCGCGCGATGAGGCAGAACGCACCAAGCGGGTGCCCATGCAGGGGGCGGACCGGCTGGCCTTCGTCCGCGAGTTTCTCTTCGGCATGACCATGCTGTGCATCGCGTACCTGTTCCTCACCGCCTACCGGGACTTCCGCGACAACTACCAGGTCGAGATCCTCGAGGACCTCGGGTACCCGTACAGCCGCAACAAGGCCATCATCAGCCAGGCCGAGACGCTGGTCATGTTCGGGGTGATGGCGGCCTTGGCGCTGCTCTACTTCGTCCGGGATAATCGCCGCGGACTGCAGGCGACCTACGCCATCATGATCTGCGGAACGCTCCTACTCGGCGTGGGAACGGCCTTGCTGCAGGCCAAGCTGATTTCGGGATTCTGGTGGATGACCCTGACCGGGCTGGGTTCGTATCTCACCTACGTGCCGTACAACTCGGTGCTGTTCGACCGCACCATCGCCTCCACCCGGGCCACGGCCACCGCGGTGTTTGCGATCTACCTCGCCGATGCCATTGGATACACCGGATCGGTGGGGGTGCAGTTGTTCAAGGACGTGGCCTGGAAGAACAGTTCGCGACTCGCCTTCTTCCAGACGTTCACGTGGATCATGTGCGGTGTCGGGACACTCTGCCTGCTGGCCAGCGCCCTGTACTTTGAACGCCGGAGCCGCCGCGCGGCAAAGCTGGCTGCCCAGTCCGCCTGACAATCAGGCGGCCAGGAGCGGTTGCACGAGCGACCAGATCCGCTCCGCCACCACTTCCGGTGCGCCCTCGGCGGGAACCGGTCGAACACGGGCGGGTTCGCGAACCAGCAGCGCTTCATAGGCCGCTTCGACGCGGAGGAAAAAGGCCTCCTTCTCCTGCTCAAAGCGGTCTTCCGGGCCGGCAACCGCCGCCGTGCGGGCCGCCACCCGGCGCCGGGCTTCGTCGCGGGACACCGAAAGATACAGCGTCAAATCGGGACGTGTGCCCCCCACAGCGTGGCCGATCACGGATTCCACCAGGTCCTGGGGCAGGCCCCGGCCGCCTGACTGGTAGGCTAGGGTGGAATCGAAGAAGCGATCGCAAACGACGACCTCGCCCGCCTCCAGCGCCGGCCGGATCACTTCGCGCACCAATTGGGCGCGACTGGCGTTCATGAGCAACAGCTCGGCTTCGGGCACCATGCCCTTCCCCGCGGGATCGTACTTGAGCAGATGCCGGATCTTTTCGCCCAACGCGGTGCCGCCCGGTTCGCGGAGCTCGCGCACACGATGCCCCAGGGAGGTCAGGCGTTCGGCCAGCAGCCGGATCTGAGTGCTCTTGCCGCACCCTTCGCCGCCTTCAAAGGTGATGAACCGACCGCGCACACCGGTGCTCATTGGGCCACGGGAGACCGCGCAGGCAGCGCATTCACCGCAGGCGCCACGGCGGGAGTCGCCGGGGTCTTGGGCTCGTTCAGGAACGGTCCCGAAAGATAGGCCACCAGGCTGTTCACCTGATTTGAGGAGAGGATGCCGCCGTTCCGCGCGGCAAACGCCGGCATGAGCGATCCCACGCGTCCCTCGCTAACCCACTGATTCCAATACGCGGCATCGGTGGGTTTGTTGAGCGCGTGAAGATTGGGGACCA
>CANGMO010000344.1 GCA_947454295.1 Verrucomicrobiota bacterium
GCATCCTGCATCTGCCCCACGGTGCGAGTGGCATTTGTGGTGGAGAACACCAACTGCCCCACCGGCACGCTTCCGGCATCGAATCGGGTGATGAACGGCCCGGGAGTTCCCGCAGGCATGAAGGCTCGCGCGCGGTTCACGTACGCCACCGTTTCCGCCATCGCGGCCGACATGTCGGTCCCGGGATGGAATTGCAGCTTCATGATCGAGGCGCCTTGGATGCTCTTCGATTCGACGTGCTCGATGCCCGTGATGTAGAGGAAGTGGTACTCGTAGTAGTAGGTTAGCGATCCCTCCATCTGGGCTGGATCCATGCCCCCGAACGGCTGGGCGACAAAGATTGTGGGAATGCCCAGCGGCGGGAACACGTCACGGGGCATGCGGCCCAGACCGAGCAGGCCGCCGAGACAGACGGCGAGCACGAGGACGAGCACGGTCACCGGCCGACGGAGCGAGGCATTCAGCGGCGACATGAAATGGAAAAACCGAACGACATGAGTGCGATCGGCCAATGAGAACTCACCCCAAATTCCCGTCG
The DNA here is from genome assembly GCA_947454295.1 of Verrucomicrobiota bacterium. Classification (GTDB taxonomy): domain Bacteria; phylum Verrucomicrobiota; class Verrucomicrobiia; order Limisphaerales; family UBA9464; genus CAIVQB01. Next base: position 539 of record CANGMO010000344.1, read on the forward strand.
GCTTAGGGGAGTAGGATCCTCGGTCGGCATCCGGAGAACAGCGCAAAAACCGGAGAAATGAGGCCCGAAAAATAGGGAAGCCGAACGGAAGCTGTTCCCGGCCAGGTGGCCAGTGTCCCGTTCGGCTAAGCGCGACGTGAATCGGAATCTCCCGGCGCCGAAGCACCGCTCAACACCGATTCCCGGGCTGATCTTCGGGGTAGGATCCCGAAGAGACGGTTGGGGTACGCCCATTCCCCAGCCAAGTCAAGGAACCCTATGAGGAAGGCTGCGGGCAGCCCAGCCAGTCACGATGGCGCAGCCGCACCGTCCCCCCAATGGAATCGCAACTGCGTCCGCCCACCCGGCTCATCAGGAGATTCGCCCGACAGCGACCTATTGGGTGCATAGTTGGGGGTGGTGACACCACAAAACCAAGCCCCTTCAATGCTTCAACGATTCAACCCACCGCCACGGCTCCCCCTTCCCTAGGTATTGCCCAAACAGGCCACGACTGATGGCTAGCCTTCACGGCTTGGGTTCTTCAGGCTTTTCTCCGACTACTTCGTTGGCCATGCCTCCGAATCCCGAACCGCCCACACCTGATTCCCTTCCACCCACTCCCGGAGCGGGTGCGTTCAAGACCACGCAGTGGAGTCTGGTCCTTTCGGCCGACGGCAGCCCGGGAAGTGCGTCCTTTCGTGCGCTGGAGAAGCTCTGCCAGACCTACTGGTTTCCGGTGTACACGTTTGTCCGACGACAGACAAAAAGCCCCGAGGATGCGCAGGATCTCACCCAGGAATTCTTTAGCCGGTTCCTCGCCAAGGGTGGATTCGCCAAGGCCGACCGCGAGCGAGGACGCTTTCGAAGCTTTCTGCTGACGTCCGTGAAGCACTTCCTGACCGAAGACTGGAGGAAATCAACGCGGCAAAAGCGCGGAGGCGGTCAGGCCGTCCTGCCCATCGCGGGCAATGAGGCGGAATCCCGCTATACCGCCGAGCCGCTGGATGAGCTCTCCCCGGACAAGGTCTTTGATCGGCGGTGGGCGGAAGCCCTGCTGGAGCGGGTGATGGCACGCTTGCGTCTGGACTACGAAATGACCGGACGGGCGGCGGTGTACCAGCAGCTCCAGCAATTCCTCTGGGGACGCGATGCCGAGATTTCCTACGCCGCCATGGGCGAGCGACTCGGCATGAATGAGGGCGCCGTGAAGGTCGCCGTGCATCGCCTTCGTCAACGTTTCCGGGAGCAGCTTCACGCGGAAGTCGCCGAAACCGTGGAGAACGAAGCCGACGTGGACGCCGAGATCCGCCATCTGCTCGGCATGTTCGGCACCTGACCGAACGCAGTCCGAGGTGGACCGCGCCGTTGTTTCCCATTTCCCGTCGCCACTCTCCGATTTGCGATCTCCGATCTCCGAAGTTCCCCGGTAACCCTTGCCCGGAAAGCGCATAGCAGGCATTGACCGTCATCAGACTCATGGACCCCGCCCTGCCCCCTTCCTCCGGCCCCAACTGTCAGCGTTGTGGCGCCCGTCTTGGTTCGTCAGGACTTGGGAATCTGTGTCCCCGCTGCCTGCTTTCCGATGCGCTGCCTTCCGAACCCGGCACGACTCCCTCATCCGACGCCGTCCTAGACCCCACGCCGGCGACCAGAAAATCGCCGCCTCCCACGCTCCTGCGGTACTTCGGGGACTACGAACTGGAGGGGGAGATCGCGCGCGGCGGCATGGGCGTGATCCATCGGGCGCGCCAGCTCAGCCTGGGCCGCCTGGTGGCCATCAAGCTGATGTCGGCCGGTGAATTCGCCCGTCCCGAGGTGGTCCAGCGATTTCGCACCGAGGCCATGGCCGCGGCCAAGCTGCAGCACCCGAACATCGTGGCCATCCACGAGGTCGGCGAGCACGCCGGGCTGCAATATTTCTCCATGGACCTCGTGGAGGGCCCCAATCTCGCGGCCCAACTCGCCGGTCAACCCTTGCCCGCGCGCCGCGCGGCGCAGCTGCTCAAGACGCTGGCGGATGCGATCCAGTACGCCCACGACCGCGGCATTCTGCATCGCGATCTGAAGCCCTCGAATGTCCTGATCGATCCCTTCGGTTCCCCGCGCATCACCGACTTCGGTCTGGCCAAGGACATCACCTCGGATTCCGACCTCACGGTCACCGGTCAGGTCCTCGGCACGCCCGGCTACCTCCCGCCCGAGCAGGCAGATCCCTCACGCGGCCCCCTCGGCCCGACCGGCGACGTCTATTCCCTCGGAGCAATCCTCTACTTCACGCTGACCGGCCGTCCCCCGTTTGTCGGTGGCAACGTGCATGAGACCATCCGTCAGGTGCTGAACGATGATCCCGTCGCGCCGCGTCTGCTGAATTCCGGTGTCCCGCGCGACCTGGAGACCATCTGTCTCAAGTGCCTCGAACGGGATCCGCACCGACGCTATCCGACCGCCTCCGAACTGTCGGCCGATCTTAAACGCTTCCTCGACGGGCTGCCGATTCACGCACGCCCCATTTCGCAGTTCGGCCGGTTCACCCGCTGGTGCCGTCGCCGGCCCGCGCTGGCAGCGGTGTGGGTTTTGGTGGCCGCGCTGGCAATCGGATCCAGCGTGGCATCCGTCGTGATTCAGGCGGGACGCAACCGAACCCAGGCGGCCCTGACCAAGGCCACCGAGGCGGAAAACATGGCGAGGACCCGACTTCGGGAGGCACGCCTGTCCGAGGCCCGCGCCCTGAGCCTGACAACCCAGCCGGGTCGACGAACGCGCGCCCTCGCCGCGCTCTCTGAAGCCGCGCGGATCCGGCAGGGTGCCGATCTAAGAAGCGAAGCCTTTTCCATTCTATTGCTGACCGACCTGGACCCGGTTGAGACCTGGGATCCCAAACCGGGCGTTCCCGCCAACATCCGATTCGACCCCGCCGGCCGGGTGGCGGTCATGGATTTCCCCACCCCCGAGGGCGAACACACCGAGCACGCGGCGATTCTCAGCTGGGGATCCCCACGTCACGTCACCGACATCCACGCGCCCGCACCGCTGTTTGGGCCGTTCCAATTCTCGCCCGACGGCACCCGCGTTGTCGGGCGGTACGCCGATGACACCATCCGAGTCTGGGGTGTTGGCCAATCGACGCCGCTGCTGGTGCTGACCAACCACCCTCCGCCGACCAAGCGGTCGCTTGATGAGACCTTTGCCGATGACGTGTTTTTCTCCCCGGATGGCACCCGGCTCGTCGCCGGACTGAAAGGATCAGGACTCGCGGTCTATCGCGCCTCCGATGGCGCCGAGGTCGCCCGCTGGGAGGGCCCCCTCGCCTTCAACCAGGTCCGCTACTCTCCCGACGGAAAACACATCGCGGCCGTGCGCCTCTCCGACCATGCCGATCGCGAGGTGGCGCTCTTTGACGCCGATCTCAAACCGCTCCGCACCATCACTCTCGCCGCCGCCCCCGGGGGCGTCGCCTGGTCATCCGACTCCCGACGCATCGCCTCCTCC